>NZ_JAJALF010000048.1:0-5253 GCF_020514995.1 Leisingera sp. McT4-56
CGTCGTGCTGGACGTGCTGGCCAATGACAGCGACGCGGACGGCGACCCGCTCACCGTCACTGCGGTCACCGCGCCGTCCAACGGAACGGCGGTGATCAACGCCGACAGCACCATCACCTACACCCCGGATGCGGGCTTCACCGGCGCCGACAGCTTCACCTACACGGTCAGCGACGGCACCGACAGCGACACCGCAACCGCAACCATCAATGTCGGCAGCCCAATCTACGTTTGGTACGGCAATACGCAGACTTTCGGGCTTCCTGGAGAAGCACAGCGCTGGGTCAACGTCCTCGGGAATGTCGTCGCCACCAATCTCACCTCGTTGAGCTACACGCTCAATGGCGGCGCCGAACGCACCCTTGAAACAGGCCCGGATACAAGGCGCCTTGCCGAAGAGGGCGATTTCAACATCGATATCGACTTTGCCGAACTCGATGGCAGCGCCGCGGACGATCAGATTTCGATCATCGCGCGCTATGATGACGGGTTGGCCCATACCCAGGACGTGACGATCGAATACCAGAGCGGCAGCAGCTGGGCGGCGGATTACTCAATCGACTGGAGCACCGTCACCAATGTCCAGGATGTTGTGCAGGTCGTAGACGGGCACTGGGTGCTGACCGGTGACGGCCTCCGGGTCGCGGAACCCGGCTATGACCGTTTCGTGGTTCTGGGCGACGACAGCTGGGACTACTATGAGGTCAACCTGTCCTTCACCGGGCACGATCTGTATTCCGTGGATCCCCGCGGGCGTGACGGCGGCACCTTCGGCTTCGGCTCGTGGTGGGAGGGGCATACGGATGATCCGCTGTCCGGCTGGCAGCCGAAATCCGGATACGACCCGTCAGAATGGCTGTTCTATTATAACGGCGACCCGAATGGGCGGTTCCGGTTCTTCAATGATGGCGGCAATTACCCGGTCAAGCTGGAAGAAGACACGGAATACAATTTCACGATCCGGGTGGAGCAGGCCAATGTCATAGACCGGCTGTACAGCGTGAAAGTGTGGGAAGCAGGCACCGCTGAGCCGGTGGACTGGCTGTTCCAGCGCGTCATTGCATCGGACGCGCCGATTACCAGCGGCTTTGCATTGCTAAGCCATTATTACGATGTGACGTTCCATGACATAGATGTCACCGAGATCGGCGGCAGCGACATTGTGAAAGGCACCGGCACCAGCGACGTTCTGTCGGCGGTCGATACAGGATCGGCAACCCCGGGGCAGAGCGAACTTGATATCTTTGTTGGCAATGGCGGCGGGGACCTGTTCCTGATGGGGGACGACACCTTCGTCTACTACGATGACGGCACGGCCGGGGCCGGTCTCGACGATTACGCCTATGTTTGGGATTTCACGGCTCAGGACCAGGTCCAGCTGCACGGCAGCGCGTCGGATTACGTTCTGTCCGAGGACGCAGCCGGATTGCCCGCCGGCACTGCGATCTGGCTGCGCGGGGCGCCGGGCAGCGAAGACGAGCTGATCGGGGTTCTGGCGGCGACTTATGGTCTTTCGCTCACCGGTGACGAGTTTGTTTTCGCCGACACGATTGCCTGATTTCCGGCTGCCGCCGGGCGTTTGGATGCAGCATGTGAAGCTCTGAACAGAAGGCAGCCAAGCCCCTGCGCCCAGCAGGCCTGGCCGCAGGCAAAACACCGGAAATGGCAAAGAGATAAGGGAGGTCCGGGAGGACCTCAGCCTTATTCAAACAAGCGCCGCTGCGGCACGACGATCACATCGCCCGGAACCAGAACCGTATTGCCGGAGAGGCCGCCGCCGTTGGTTCTGAAGTTGTAAAGGAAAATCTTGTCCCCGCGGCGCAGCTGGATCCGCTTGTCCGCTGCGAACCGGGTCAGCCCGCCGGCCTGCGCAATCGCCTGCAAAAGCGTGGTGCCCCGGGTTGCATCCAGCTTTCCCGGGTTGGCGATTTCGCCGGTGACGTAGATTGCCCTGGTCGCCGGAGCCGCCGAAACCGCGGCTGCCGGGCGCACGCCGACAGCGCCGACCGATACGAACACCGTGGGCGGCGAGGCAAAAGTGGAGGACAGTTTCTGTGTCAGGTCGCTCCGGACCTGATCGACTGTGCGCCCGCCGGCCGGAACGCTGCCCGCCAGCGGGAAGCTGATGGAGCCGTCCGGCAGCACGAGCGTGCTGCGGTTGAGGGTCGAATCCTCAAGAACTTCAACGTTGAGCGTATCGCCCGATTTGATCCGGTAGCTGCTTTGCGCCTGAGCTGCGGCAGTAAAAAGCAGCGCGGCAAAAATTCCTAACAGAACCCTGAACATGGCTGGTCCTCACAAGGCTTATGGCTATAGAGACAGCTTAGCGCGTGTCTTGCCTTACTGTAAGGCCTAGATTTTATTCAGAACTGCCCTAAGGCAGGGCCGTTTTTTTGCGCTTGGGCCGCGGTTTTCAGCAGCGGTGCAAGACCGGTCCGGCCGCAGGCGGGCTGAAGAGCGGCGGCGCATGAAAAAGGCCTGCAGCCTTGCCGCAGGCTCAATCGCCCCCCGATATGTTGCAATTTCAATACGGCGCAGGGCAAAGATCCTGCCAGCAGCCGTATTCTCTGGCGTACCGCACGCAAGGCCATGGAATCCGTATAAGAGGATTGCAGGATCACAGGCTGCCGGCAGCCAGAGGCAACACTGGCTGCGGCGGCGGAAGCAAAGTACAAAAAGATGACAGCAAGAGTTGGGGCAATCGTGGGACGGCATCTAATCTATCGCACCCTTTCAGCCGGCGCCTGCTTTGCGGGCTGCCTGCTGCCCGCCGCAGTTCAGGGCAATGAGACAGAAATCGCTTACGGCTTCAGCCAAAGCTTCGAGAGCAGCGACAATCTTGGTCTTGATCCGATCAGCCTTGGCAGCACGACGTTCGCCTCCACCGGCCTGACTTTCGGGCTGCTTCGCGAAACGCCGCTGGACCGGTTCGGGCTGACCGCTTCCGGAACCCTGCGCGCGGTGAACGGGCCGGGGGCGGAATCGGGGCTCGACGATCAGCGCCTTGAACTGAGCTACGACCGCGAAGGCGCGCGATCCGCGTTTGGTATCAATGCCAGCTATTTGCAGTCGGATATCGAGTTCCTGCGCCCGCTTGAGGATTTCGAGAACGACGAAGGCGAAATCGAACTGCCGTCCGATCTGGACGATCTGAACGGAACCGGCACCCGCGAGAGCTACAGAACCGGGTTCACGCTCGAGCTTGGCCAGGACGAGCCGGTCGGGGCGGCGTTCAGCGGCGAGTATCTTGCGCTGCGCTATTCCGACACAAGCAACTCCAGCCTGTCCGATAATGACCGCAGCAATCTGGATGCAGATTTGTTTCTGCGGTTCACGCCGCTGGTGACAGGCACATTGGGGGCCGCCTACCAGGTGTATGATGCCGAGGATGAGGAACAGACACGGCGGGAAACGAACACCGGGTATTTCGGCCTGAACTTCGAGGTGTCTCCGATCCTGCGCCTTGAGACACAGCTGGGCTATACCACCATCGATACGCGGGAGTTTGGCACCGTGACCCAAACCCAGGGCCCGTCAGGTTTGCTGCGGCTGGAACGGGATATGCCCAATGGGATCGTCAGTGCGGAAATCGAGCAGATCGTGACCGAGGACGGGGACATCCGCAACTTCCTGGCCGGGCGCAGCCTCGACCTGCCGGCCGGCTCTTTCGCGGTTGCGCTTGGTGTTGCGGACACCGACGCGGGCGGCTCGGATTTCATCGGCTCCCTTGACTGGAGCCAGGAGCTTGCCAGCGGCGCAATGAGCGCGCGGCTCGACCGTTCCCTGAGATTCGATGAGGAAAACGGCAACACTCTGAGAACCGCCCTGTTCTTTGACTATGCCCACGACATCAACAGTGTTTCAGCCATCGGGCTCAATGCCGGCTACACGATCAGCGATAAAACCGGCGGCAAGACCGACATCGGGGATTTCACAGTCTCTTACCGGCACGCCCTGACCAGGGACTGGGGGCTGGATCTCGGCTACCGCTACCGCCTGCGCGAGGAGCTGGAAGAGCCGCGCGCGCAATCCCATTCCGTCTTTTTCACGATGCGCCGGGACCTCGTCTTCCGCCCCTGATTGACACGACCGGCAAGACCAGACCCCGCGCCGGAGGGGGTCTGCACCGGAAATGGAGTTTGGCCCTCCCCGCCGCCCCCTTGCTCTGGCAGGGAGGCTGCGGGCTTGGGGCTGGCAGCCTCCGTCATCGCGCTTGCCTGGGCGTTCTGCTGCGGAGTGCCGGGATCAATGCAATACCGGGCCGCGCCGGTCCAGACGGCCACATCAGGATGACCCGGCAGGCGACCTCTTCGCAGGGCCGCCGGGCATACCCGGATTAAGACCGGATGGCTTTATTCCGCGGGTCCTTCGCAAAAAGTTTCTGTTCGGAGATTAGCATCGCCACTGTTGCGGCAATGAGCATGCTCAGGCAGCTGCCTCCCAGGTAAACCGCAAATGCGCCCAGAAGAGAGTGCCCCGCAATCAATGCGGCTGCTGCCGATATGGTCCCGACAAGTATGCCAAGCAGCATAATTCCCAAGATCAATGCTCCTTCTTCAGCGGAAACACCCTAGTCGAACAGGGTATGCTCGAGAGCTTAACACTCTCTTAAGGTCATTTTTTACCACTTTAGTATATTTGAAGAGGGGTGTGGAGAGCTTGATTAAACTGCAAGGCACAATTTAGGCAAGGATGCGCCTGTCCGGATACCTCGTGCGGCGGCTCCAGCGGCATTGCCATTTGTGAACAAATCCGTTTCAGCAGCCTGCCGCGCGGGACGGAGCGGCCGGGATTGCTGGCGCAGGCCCGGCTTGGCAGGCGCCGCCCAAGCCATCCGCGATTGCAAGAAAGGCGGCAAAAATGCCCGCAGCACGGCCTGCCGTCCGCGGCCGGTTCAGCAATCCCCCGCCGCCGTTTCCCGGCGACTCGGCGGTTTCGCGCCTGATCAGGGCCTGCGCCGGGATTGCAGTTGTCCCCGGACGCACTTTCGAACAGTCATGATCCCGCCTTCGAGTTGCCTCATTCGAAGTGTACACGGGTTAATCAAGCCCGCGGTGCCAAGCTGCGCATGCGACCCCGCTGCGCAAGACAAAAGGGATCAGGCAAGGCTCGTTTCCCTGCCAACGACTGAACACTCGCAAAGCGGCTCCGAGAGGCCGTCCGCGAAAGGAACACCTATGACTGTTTACTATTCCTCCGACCTGGGCTGGGCAGCCGGTCAGAATGTTACGAGCCGGCTTGCGGACCTGGCCA
>NZ_JAJALF010000049.1:0-4404 GCF_020514995.1 Leisingera sp. McT4-56
CCCCGGGTCCGGCCGGGCAATGTGCTCCAGCCGGAGCGGCTCACCTGCTTTGCGGAACACCATGGCACGCATCTTGCGACTCCCGTGGTTCAGCATACCCCAAACCCGCGGCCCCAGGGTTGATCCTGATCACCCGGGAAAGGGGGAGAGTTCACAGCTGTGAACTTCTACGCCGCGGCCTTGCGGGCGAGGGCCATGACCATCGGGGCGCTGGAGAAGTTCTCGGTCCTGGCCTTAGCGCTGAGATGCCGGAGGTATCCGCCGGGGGAGCGGATATCGGAGAACCGCTCGAGCATCGCGGCGACCACGGTTGCGGCCTCTGCCGCGCCCATGGCGGTTTTGGCTTCTTCCCAGACGGCCGCGGAAATCCCCATCATCGGGCGCACGGTGTCAGCGGCGCGCAGAAGATCGGTCCAGTGGCGGATGGCGCCATCGGCATAGCCGTGAATCTCGCCGCAGGCGGAGAGGATCAGGCGGAGCGGCAGGCTTGGGCCGCTGGGGGCAGGGGCCTCAGGCGGCTGGGGCGGTGTTTCTCGGTGCGCTGGCCTTTCGGCTGAAGGTTTCTCAGCATACCCTGTTTCGTCTTTCGATTCCGTTTCCGGTGCGTGCGCTGCCTTAACGGCCTGTTCAGATTCAAAAGAGTCTTTCTTTGAATTCTGATAGTGGTGCTCATTTTGAGCGCCGCTGGTGCCCGGATCTTCTGAAATTGCAGGCTCTAAATGCTGTTTAGTGTCGTCCAGTGCAGCGGCGAGACGGGCCTGGATCTCTGCAAGTTCCGCCAGGCCCAGCTTGCGGCGCAGGGCGCGGGCGGTCAGATGGGCGAGGTCGTGGAACTGGTCCCAGACGGAGAGTTCAGGACGCTCTGCCGCGCCGAGGAGCGCCAGGTTCAGGAGGTCGCGGCGCATCAGGCTGACGGTCTCGCGCAGCTGCTTGATGCGGGCCTCCAGGGCGCGCTCGGCTTCAGCCGCGTCCGCGAATTCGGCGAAGCGGCGGGCGAGGGGGGAGAGGTCGAACCCGTAGGCCACCCGTTCGCCCTGATAACGGCGCACGTAGCGTTTGCCGTTGGGGCTGTCGCGGCGGATCAGGATGCCCGCGGCAACCAGCTTGGCCATGTGGCGGCGCATGGTGGAGTTTGGCATGCCGTTCAGCCGTTCGCAGATCGCCCGGTTGGAGGGATGCACCACGGTCGCGCCGGGCTCCGGGTTGATCTCCTTGCCGGGCAGGAAGCTGAGCAGCGCCTGCAGCACCGAGAGGTCGCGGTCGCTGAGGCCGTGGGTCTTGCGCGCGGCGGCAAGCTCGCGCAGGGCGTCCCATTTGCTGACGGCGCTGTGCATAGGGGAGTGGCCGGCGGCGGCCTGCTGATGTTTCAGCAGGACAGCATCCACCGTTCGCCCAAAAGGCGTGAGGGGCATATATCCCATGTCATCATCACGAAAGACAAAAAAAGAGCGGCCCGCGAATCGCTTTCGACTTGCGGTTTCAGGCTCCGGCCACTAACTTGAGGGTGCTAGAAACAAGTTGGTCTCGTGGAGCTTCGGTTTTGCGGGGCCTTCTTTTTTGCCTGCTCTGTGCCTCCTAAGTTATTGTTATATATTAACCTTCGCCGCGCGACTGCCAGCGCGCGTGAAGCTCTTCGATCAGTGCTTGGGCCTCGGACTCCAGCCAGTCGGCAAAGCCGCCGCCGGGGAGTTCAAGACTCACCCCCTTGGCGGTGCGCCGCAGGGTGCCGCTGCGGCGGCCGCCGACGGTCAGCGGCTGCGCCAGCGTCCGGGCCTTTCGCTCCCGCGTGCCCTTCTGCGGGGCAGGGGAGGGGACCGCGGCCTTGAAAACCGCCTCAAACGCCAGCACCGAGGGGTCGGCGGGCGCGGCGTCTGAGCCTTCGGTCACCGAATCGACGGCGAAATTGGTGTATTCCTTCTCGGCAATGCGGATGAGCGCGTCACGGTCGGCGCCGGTTTCCGAGATTGCCTTGGCCAGCGCATCCCAGCGCGGGCGGCCGATGCCCTGGGCCGGGCCGATGGCGCGAATCAGGTCGCCTCCGATGGCCTCGGCAATGGCGATGGCCATGGAGACGGAGGATTTGGTGACGGTCAGCACTTCGGCGACCTGCGACTGGTTGCCGAAGCCGTTTTCCACCAGCTCCTGCGCGAACAGCGCTTTTTCGATGAAGGACAGGTCGCGCCGGGCCATGTTTTCCGAAATCTGGGCGCGCACGGCGGCGTCCTCATCCAGATTGGCGACCAGCGCCCGGACCTTGGTTACCTTGTCCGAGGAGCGGATCGCCTCCAGCCGGCGGCGGCCGTAGACCAGCAGGTAGCGGTCGGCCTCAGAGGGATGGCGGCGCACCAGGATCGGCACGGTCTGGCCGTTTGCCTCGATCGCGTCGCGCAGGTCGAGGACGTCTTCCGGGTCGAGCCGGTCGTGAATCCTGGTGTCCTCGATCTGGTGCGGCTCCAGATCCCAGACCCGGTGCGAATCCACCGCGTCGCGGGCGGAGCGCAGGGCGCGGTTGCTGGACATCATCGACGCCGCCGGGGCAGGGGAGGCCACCGGCGCGCCGGCCGCGGCCAGGCTGTCGAGCATCGAGAGGCGGGATTTCTTGCTGCTGGTCATGTGCGCCCCCAGGTTTCCTGAATGAGCTGGCTGATTTCGTCGTTGACCGCGTTCAGGCTTTCGACCGCACGGTCATAGGTGGAGCGGGTGAAGGCGCTGCGTTCGACCTCGTACAGGGTCTGCTTGGTGAGGCCGGCATCGGAAATCGCGGTGGATTTCAGCATCGGCGCGTTCAGCACCTTGTCGCCGTACATGGTGCGCAGGAAGGCGACGATGCGGTTCTGCGGCGCGTCCGACGGCTCGTAGCGGGTGAGCAGGTAGCGCATCCAGTCGTGGCTCATGTCGGCGCCGGACTGGGCGATCACGTCCATCAGGTCGGCGGTCATGCGCAGGAATTGCGACATCGACATCACGTCGAGCATTTCCGGGTGGATCGTCACCAGCACGCCGGTGGCGGCGGACAGCGCCGACATGGTCAGAAAGCCGAGCTGCGGCGGGCAGTCGATCACCACCACGTCATAGTCGGAATCGACCTGTGTCAGAGCCTCTTTGACCCGGAAGAAGAACAATCCGGCGCTGCCCTGGGCCAGCGCCCGGGGGGTGTCGTGCTCGAACTCCATCAGTTCGAGGTTGCCGGGGATGAGGTCGAGGTTGGGGATGTAGGTCTTGCGGATCACCGAGGTGATCGGCGCCGGGTCGTCATAGCGGATGGCATCGTAAAGCGTGCCGCCGTCCTTGAGGTCGAACTCCGGCTGGACGCCGTGCAGCGCCGTCAGCGAGGCCTGCGGATCAAGGTCGATCGCCAGCACCCGGTAGCCCTTGAGCGCCAGGCGCTGCGCGAGGTGGGCGGAGGTGGTGGTCTTGCCGGAGCCGCCCTTGAAATTCATCACGCCGATGATCTGCATGTGATCATCTTCGCGGCGGCCGGGCAGGTAGTCGCCGGGCTTGCGGGCGGTTTTCTCCAGCAGTTCGCGCAGTTCCTGGATGTCCTCGGCGGAGTACTGGCGGCGGTTGCCGGCAGTGAGCTCGGGCGAGGGGCCCTTGCCGTCCAGATGCAGCTTGCGCAGGTAGGAATCATTCACGCCGAGCAGGGCCGCGGCCTCGCCGGAGGTGAATTTGCGCATGGTCTTGGAGGCATTCGGCGGGAACAGGCTTTCGCGCTGCGCGTGCAGCTGCGCCGCAATCCATTCGGAATGCTGCCGGATCACCGCATTGAGATCCTCAGGTGTGTATGTATGATCCATCTGCCCTTGTGCCTGCCATCTGCGCCGCTCTGCCTTTATGCTCCGCGGTTTGGTCCGGGGGCGGTGCTGTGCGGATGCATCCGACCGTGTGTCCTGCCCGGCCCGTGTTCACGGAATTTGGCGTTTGCCGCCTCTTTTCCGTGACTATTGGCCAAAGAGCGGGATTCGTGCAAGTGTTTTCTATAGTTGGCAGGTACGGTTGGCCGTCACGGCGGTGCGGCGGGCGCATCCGGGCAGCGGAGGGCAGAGCATGGGAGAGCCTGTTGAGGAGCGCGGCGGCGGGCCGCTTTGCGGGCTGACGCGGCAGCAGGCGGAGGCGGCGCGGCGGACCTTTGGCTGGAACGAGCTGCCGCGGGGCCGGCGCACCGGGCCGCTGAAAGTGTTCCTGCGCCAGTTCAGCAATTTTCTGGTGCTGATCCTGATTGCCGCCGGGATCATCGCCTTCACGCTGGGCGAGTATGCGGACACGCTGGCGATCGGGCTGGAGACGCTGCTGATCGGCTCCTGCGCCGCTGCGGTGGCCTATCTGGCGGGCAGCCTGTTCCGGGCTTGAGCCGGATCAAGAGGGGGCGGGCCGGTTTGGCCCTAAAATGCAGGCCGGAGGGGA
>NZ_JAJALF010000050.1:0-4011 GCF_020514995.1 Leisingera sp. McT4-56
AAGGCTGCTGTCCCAGGCCAGGAAGATGCGGCTGTAGCTGCCGAAGGGCGCGCCGTTCACGATCACCGGAACCGGCGACTGGAACAGCAGGCCGTGCAGGGCTTCGCGGAACACCGCCTCGTGGTCCCTGAGGCCATCGGCGAACTGCGCGATATCGCAGGACTTTGCCCGCTGGGCGCAGAGCAGCCGGATGTCGGCGCTGGCGCAGACCGCATATTGCACGTCGCCGGAGCAGGTGCTGCGGGTCAGGAGATCGTTCACTTCACCGGCGCGGGTTTCGGCCGCCTGCCGCGCCTCATGGAGGCGGTCGACCCAGTCCGCGGGCATTGCAGCCGCGCCAAAGGCAGTTGCGCCGGAGACGAAATAGGGCCTGCCGGGCGGATTATCCAGCAGCAGGCAGGCCAGGTAGGCGTCCTGGGCCTGCGCCGCCTCGGCGGCGGCGGTGACGGTTTCGTCGCTGGTGTCTGCGGCGAGCACGAAGAGAGAGGTTTTGCGTTGCATGGCGGGCCTCCGGGAGCTGGTTCGCGGCAGGCGGGCATGCACACCGCGTCAGCCAGTAGACCAGATCTGCGGCCGGGCGCGATGATCCTGATCAATCCGCTGCCGCAGAAGGGAAGCGGGGCGATTGAAGCACACCGAGAGTGGCAGGTCTTCTTGGACCCGACACGTTAGCGCGCCGTTCCAAGTTCTCATTGACGCAGCCTGAGCCTCGAAAGCCAATGGGCCTAAGCAGCTCAGGGCCGAGTGCCTGCGGTGCAGGTTATAGATGCTGCTGATGTATTCGACGATAGTCAGCTCGTCCGTGCGTCCCGTCGGCCCTGGTTGCAGTGAAAAAGGTCCCGGCGGCCGCAAACTCGAACAGTTGACTGCAGGCCGGCAGGATTCCTGAATTGACAGCGGTCAATTGATGCGGAGCACATTGGCGTAGTCTGCAACACACGGGTCTTTACGCCGGATGCATACAAGGGGGGTCGCCAGCAGAAATGCGTTTCAGCCTTCTTAGAGCATTGGGTTACCTGGTTGGAGGGCTTTGGACAGGCTGGGGCGGACGAAAGCGGATTGAAGCCAAGCAACTCCGCAATCTGCGGCGCCTCGTAGAAAAGGTGCGGCGCGATTCCCCCTTGTTTTGCAGGCTTTATGCGGACCTGAGGCCATCAAGAGAGATCGAGTTGCGCGACTTGCCGGTGACCCGCAAGCCCGATCTCATGGAGAAATTCGACGACTGGCTGACCATTCGTTCTCTGCCGCTCGGCAGGGCCCGCGAACATCTCCGGGACATCCGGAAGGCCGGTGTTCCGATTGAAAATGTTGCCATTTTCCAGACCTCCGGATCGTCGGGAGAACCGGCGATCATCGTTATGCCCTCATCGTTCGTGGAGTATGCCTATGGAATTTCGCTGGCACGCTTCGATTTGCAACGTTGGAAACTTTTCCGGAATGTCCGCAAGCGGGGCTTGAGAGTCACTATCACCGGCGGCAATGGGCACTTTGCCGGCAACGGGTTCAACAAACTGATGAAACAGCTGTTTCCGGGGTTGGCGAAGAATTTGGTCTTCCTCGAAGCAGAGCAGCCGGTCAGCCAGCTTGTTGACAGTCTCAATGCGATGCCGGACGTCGCCTGGATCGTGACCTATCCGAGCATGCTGGCCATTCTTGTTCGGGAAAAGGAGGCCGGGCGGCTGCAGGTCGAGCCGGAGCTCTTCAGTACAGGCGGCGAGACACTCACAGATGATCTCCGCGGCCGGGTCCGGCGGGCCTTCCCCAGGCTGGTATACGGCATTGCCGACACTTATGGGTGCACCGAGTGCCTGGTGCTTTCGTTCGAGTGCAGCTGCGGGCGCAAGCATGTTAACGAAGACTGGGTCATTCTTGAGGCGGTAGACGAAGCGATGCGGCCGGTTCCCGATGGCACGGTATCGTCAACCGTGCTGCTGACGGTGCTCGCCAATGACGTGCAACCCTTCATACGGTATGATCTCGGTGACTGCGTCCGCTTCCACACCGACCCGTGTCCCTGCGGGTCGCCGTTTCGCAGTTTTCAGGTCGAAGGGCGCCAGGCGACGCTCGTTCGTGTGGGCGACGTGACGCTGTCGCCGCTCGTTTTTGATTTGGAGCACGAGCAAGCCCGGCGCATTCAGCTTGTCCAGACCGGCGAGAGAAATTTCGAAGTGCGGATCCAACTGGCCGAAGAGGCGGCGCCGGAGCTTGTTTTTCAAGACGTCATCGAGTCGGTGAAACAAGTGCTTAGTGATAACGGACTGAGCGACGTTGCAGTGCGGGAAAGTAAAAAACTTCCTGAATTAACCGCCAGCGGCAAGTTTCACGAAGTCGTGCCTTGGCACAGCTACAGAGCAAGAAAATAACCTGGCCGGGTCTATTCCGGCTGGCGACCGAGAGGGAGGTGAATGCCCTATAACTGTGCGCACCAGCCCCTTTCTTGGAGGCCGGGCAAGACTTACGCCGCTGCGGCGTTCAGCCAAGGGAGATCTTGCAAGTCCGGCCTGCATTCATGAAGGCACAACGTTCACCCCAGACGTCCGCGGCACACGGCAGGGTCCATGCGGCGGTGGTTTTGCGGCCGCCGCCCTTCTGGTTCGTAACAGGGGTGCAAGCAATTGTTTCTTTGTGAATCCGTTTCTTAGCAAATGGCAGGAAAGGCGTATTTGCGCCCGGCCGATTGCAGTGCGGCGCGCTTCTTCCCAGTTATCCGCCACCCTGCCTGATTGCCAGCCTGAGGGATGTCTGCGCACTGATCAGCACGGCCACCCGCAAGCCGGCGACCGCCCTCCGTGAAAGGAGTTTTTGGGTGCGCAGACCACATCCAACTGCTTGGTAGCAAACCAGTTTGTGTCGGTGAGTGCATGCGCTTCGCGGAAGCGGACGACGCGGATTTTCCGTCTCTGACGCAGCATCTTGTCAAAAACCGGTCTGAACAAGTGTATTGAGGATCCGGTAAACTGCTAGGTGATGGGCACGCAAGAGGTCCGGGAGACGTGGGGCGCGCCGCCGCAGAAGGCCGGGCCTGCAGATGGCTCCCCGCAGAGGAAGCATTCGGGGAACCGGGGAGGAAAGCCGAGCCGAGAGCTGCGGCCAGCCCTGGACTGGCCCTGACAGTTGGCTCCAAATTTCAGCGGGCCCAGAACTCATGCTTGAAAAGCTCGTTGAGCTCGAGAAGCCAGCTGGCCGGAGGCAGCTGAAGAAGTGCAAGAACGGTAAAGCCGGCAACTGCCGCGAGTGCAATCAGTGCCTCGACCCGGTGGCCCTGCGGCGACATCCTGCTGCCGAAGACAAGTGTTTTGAACACGTGGAAATGAAGCGCTGCGTGCCACAAGGAAAACGCAATAAACAGCGCTGCCAGGATGATATGGAGATCGCTCCAATCCTGCCTGCCCAGCCCCAGCGCATCCCAGTCCTCGGCTCTGGAGATCTTTCCCTTGGGCGCAAAGAAAAGGATGCTGCCGCTGACAAGAATGGCAGCGAATGAAAAGGTTACGCCGAAGACGGCCAAGGCCCTGCTTGTCAACCTTCCCTTCGATCGGGGCTGAGTATCTGTATCGGTCATTTTCCTATCTCCAATCAGGATAGGCTGAGTCTATCCGGCAGCATGCCCAAGCGCATTGATCCAGATATGGTTCGGAATGCTGAAGACAGGAGCAGCTTACAAAAACCGGCGGGCAGTCGCTCAGACCTGAGCCCTAGCGACCCGGTTCATCCGCTTGCGCCGACAATAGCAGCCTTTATGGAGCAGGGCGCGCACGTCAAGCCCTGCGGAAGGCCGTCGCCTTTATGATCCGCCTGCGTGCCAGCTCATGCGCTGCCCGGCGGTGCTCGCTCTGGCGCTGGACTACCAGCGCCTCGGCCTCGGTCTTGGTCTGGCGCGCCAGGGCGGCTTCTGCCTTGGCCCGGTCATGTGCCGCCGACAGCTCATCCGTGTCCATTTCGACCAGGATGTCGCCGGCCGCCACCAGGCTGCCCTCGGCTGCCAGCACCCGGTCGACCCGGCCGGCCCTG
>NZ_JAJALF010000006.1:0-190350 GCF_020514995.1 Leisingera sp. McT4-56
CGCGGGCTTGATGCGCCGCGCACAGGGAAAAGTGGGCACCGGTTTTCCCGTCCGGTGCGCGGGCTTGATGCGCCGCGCACAGGGAAAAGTGGGCACCGGCTTTCCCGGTCAGTGCGCGGGCTTGATGAATGTGCCGTTGCGCAGGTCGCGGAAGGCTTGGTGCAGTTCGGCCTGCGTGTTCATTACGATCGGCCCGTGCCAGGCCACCGGCTCGTTGATCGGCGCGCCGGAGATCAGCAGGAAGCGCACGCCCTCGGGACCGGCCTGCACAGTGATCTCATCGCCGGAGCCAAAGCGGATCAGGGTGCGGTCGCCGGACAGGTCGCGGATGTTAACTTCCTGGCCTGCGACTTCCTTCTCCAGCAGCACGCCTTGCGGGGCGGAGGCATCGGCAAAGGCCGCTTCACCTTCGAACACATAGGCAAAGGCCCGGCGGTAGGTGTCGATCGGCAGAGTCTTTTTCACTCCTGCCGGGATGAAGACGTCCAGATACTGCGGGTCGGCGGCGATGCCGTCGACCAACCCGCGCTTGCCCCAGAAATCGCCGGCAATCACCTTCACCCGGGTGCCGTCATCGTCGATGATCTCAGGGATTTCGGTGCCCTTGATGTCCTGGTAGCGCGGCGCGGTCATCTTCTGGCTGGCGGGCAGGTTGCCCCACAGCTGGAAGCCGTGCATCTGGCCCTTGGCATTGCCCGCGGGCATCTCCTGATGCAGAATGCCCGATCCCGCAGTCATCCACTGCACGTCGCCTGCGCCCAAGGTGCCTTCATTGCCCAGCGAGTCACCGTGTTCGACCGTGCCTGCCAGCACATAGGTGATGGTCTCGATGCCGCGGTGCGGGTGCCAGGGGAAGCCGCGCAAGTAGTCCTCCGGATTATTGTTGCGGAAGTCGTCGAACAGCAGGAACGGGTCCAGTTCCGACGGGTCCTGAAAGCCGAAGGCGCGGTGCAGTTTGACGCCCGCGCCCTCGGTATGCGGCTGCGCCGGGCGGGTTTCGAGGATGGGTCTAAGGGACATTTGCCTGCCTCCTGTGAACGGTGTGTGCCGTTAAGATAGGTTGTGCGGAGCAGCGGGGAAACCAGGGTGGTTTCACGCGCCCTGTGCGCGGGTGAACAGAATGCGGAGCAGCCCGCAGGGCTGCCCGGCCCAACGGGACGCGGTGCCGCAGGCGCCAAGGACGGGCGGGAGCTTCCCTGTTGCCGGGTGCGGAGCAGCCGGCGTAGCCTGTGCATATGACGGATGCTCCCGATCTTTTACTCCGCTTGCCGCCGGACCGGCGCGGCGCGGCGGTGCGCCTGATCTCCTATATGCTGGGGGAGGGGCGGGCGGCCAAGGACCCGGACAAGGTGCTGGAAAAGATGTGCAGCCTGATCCGGGCTGCGGGGGTGCCCTTGCAGCGGGCGGCCTCCATCGTGCAGCTGCTGCACGCGGAGGCGGTTGCCAGCGCCCGCTTCTGGGAACACGGGCAAGGCACCCGCAGCGAGTTGTTTCCGTTCAACGCCGATAGCGGCGACGGCTACGCGCGTTCCCCCGCTGCCGATGTGCACCGGACCGGAGAATGGGTGGTGCTGTGGCTGCCGGACACGCCGGACGACCGCTACGGGATCGTTCCGGACCTGAAGGCAGAAGGGTATACCCACTACATCATGGCACCGGTGTTCATGGCGATCGGCACCGCGGGCATCTTCAGCTTTGCCACCCGCGAGCCGCAGGGGTTTTCGCAGGATGACCTCCTGTTTCTGCGCGCCGTGCTTCCGGCGATGGCGGCCTGCCAGGAGTTGCTCGCCACGGCCCGGGCCATGCAGGAGGTGCTGAGGATCTACGCCGGCGAGGAGCCGCAGCGGCGGATCCTGTCGGGCGACGTGCGCCGGGGCGAGGTGATGCGGATCCGCTCTGCCATCCTGTTTGCCGACATGCGACGGTTTACCGAACTGACAGCAGGCATGAGCGCCGAAGGCGCCACCGGGCTGCTCAATGCCTATTACGATTGCATCGTGCCGCCCATCGAGGCGGCCGGCGGGGAAGTGCTGAAATTCATAGGTGACGGCGTCCTTGCGGTTTTCCGGGATGAGGAGGACGGGGCGCAGACCTGTGCCCGGGCGCTGGGCGCCTCCCGGGAAGCGTTGGCACGGGTTGCGGCCCGTACCGCTGCGCCGCAATTCGATGTTGGCATCGCCCTGCATTTTGGCGAAGTGGCCTTTGGCAATGTGGGCTCCGGCATGCGGCTCGACTACACCGTGATCGGGCGCGACGTGAACCTGGCGGCGCGGGTGGCGGGGCTGTGCGGCCCCCTGGGCGAACCGCTGCTGGTGTCGTCCGAGTTCCGGCAGAGGGCGGGGCTGGAAGGGCGTTCGCTGGGGGCGCAAAGCCTCAAGGGGCTGCAGACAGAGGAGGAGGTGTTTGCGCTTCCGCTGCTGTCATCCTGAGGCCCCGCCCGGCGCTTGTTCACGGCGGCGCGGGCTATTGCTTTCCTCCGGCGGCTTGCTGCCACCATTCAGACGGCTTTCTGCGGCCGCCATGGCTTCCGGCCAGCCGCAGTGCCAGCTTGCGCAGCGGTCCCAGCGCCAGTTTCAGCCACAGCCGGTTCCGGCGCTTGGAATAGTCGCGGTTGAACGGGCAGACCCGCATGCATATGGCGCAGTCCGAGGACATCTTGGCCCAGAAGGAAAAACATTTCTCGGCGTCAGAGGTCCATTTCCTTACACCTTTGATTGCCGAGACATTGGCAGTTTCGGTGGAGGGCGGCCCATAGGGCAGCGCCCTGACCGGGCAGGCGTCGGCGCATTTGGTGCAGATGTTGCAGAACTCTTTCACACCCAGCGGCTGCGGCCCATCATGGGAGAGCGGCAGATTGGTGAATATCTTGGAGAACCTGAGGCGCGGCCCATACTCGGGTGTGATCACCATCTGGTTGCGCGCGTATTCGCCGAGGCCTGCCTTCACGGCGTAGGGGATCACCAGCCCGGTGTCATTCATTGACGGCACCGCCTCATACCCCAGGTTGCGGATATAGGCGGCAAGCTGCATCACGATGGAGGCCTCGTGGCTGTATTCCCGCCCCGTCGCAGCGCCTGCCAGCGCCGAGGGGTAGGTGGCAACCAGCTCCTTGTCCATCTCATGGCCCAGCACGATCACGCTGGTCAGCCCGTCTGGCAGATCATGCGGCGCTTCGGACATGTCGCGGGCATCGACGCGGGCGGTGTAAAGCCAGCGTTCATCCAGATCGGTGATACCGCAGAGGTTGGCACCGAAGAATTTGGCGATGCGCTTCACCTCGGCGGACATCTTTGCCGGGTCGTCGATCTCCAGGGCATCCTTGGCCACCGGGGTGTCCGGGCGGATGGCGGCCTGGAACCCTTCGCGGATGCCCTCGTGCGCCCGCCGTGAGGAGACCACGTCGGAAATCAGCCAGGCCGCATTGCGCAGGGCAAAGTCGCGCTGTGTAAACCCGTCGCCGCGCCGGGGCGCCGCTTCCATCCGGTAGGAGGAGAAGAATTTCGCTGTGTGCTTGGACTTTACCCGGTCATCCCAGAAGGCGCGGGTGAAGATGTCGTTGCGTTGCGAGAACCGCTCGAAACAGTCGGTGACTTCGATTCCCGCGGCTGCGTCGCCGTCGCGCTGGGGCGGGGTGTTCTGTGGCCAGGGCATGGGCGGACGGTATCCGTCGTCAAGCCGCCGGGCAAGACGCGCCGGAGGCTTTTCTTAACAAAACAAGGAGACGACCCAGTCCCGCACCATCGCAACCTCAGCGCTGTTGGGGGCTTCGCCGGCGGCGGGCATCAGGTAGTGGCCCTGGCCCATCGGGATCTCCGCGCCCGCCACAGGCGCCAGCCGGCCCAGCGATAGCGGCAGTTCGGCATAGCGGCGCATCAGCATGGCCACGCCGGCGCCGGAGGCTGCCATCTCGATCGCCGCCAATGAGGTGTCGACATAAAGCGGTGCGGAGCGGTCCTTGAGCGGCACGCCCGCCTGCTCCGACAGGCGCAGCCAGTGGTCCTGGTAGCCGTGGATGTGAATCAGCGTCTGGCCGAACAGCTGATCCACCGATTTCAGCTGCTCCGCCAGCTGCGGCTGCGCCACCGGAATCACGCTTTCGGTAGCCAGCAGATGCGCGCGGCGGTCGAACCAGCCGGACGGCCCCAGCCGCAGGTCGATATCCACGTCCTCGTCCTGGGTGCTGTCGGCCCAGACGGCAGAGATCAGACGGATGCGGATATGCGGGTGCGCCGCGTGGAAGGCCCCCAGCCGCGGCGCCACCCACAGGACCGCGGTCGAGACCGGCGCCCGCAGGGTCACGGTCCGGGTCTGCGCATGCCCCAGCAGCCCGCGCGTGGAGTAGGCAATGTCGGTCAGCGCCTGCGCTACCGAGGGGTAGTAGGCGTGCCCCAGCTGCGTCAGCTCCAGATGCCGGGCGCGGCGGATGAACAGGGTGATGCCAAAGCTTTTCTCCAGGCTGCGGACTTGGTGGCTGACAGCGGCCTGGGTCAGGCCCAGCTCATCAGCGGCAGCGGTGAAGCTGTGCAGGCGGGCGGCGGCCTCAAAGGCGCGCAGCCAGACGAGGTTGGGCAGATCGGACATTGTGTTGCAAAAAATTTGTGGGTCAGGACGTGTTATTATTCGTTTTTGTTTTGCCTTGGGTCAAGCTAGCCATTTCGCAAGCGATCACCCCGGGAGGAGAAACGGGACATGAAAACGGATATGAAGATCGGCTTCATCGGCCTCGGCAATGTTGGCGGCAAGCTGGCGGGCAGCCTGGTGCGCAACGGGTTGGATGTGGCTGTGCATGACCTGGACGCGGCGCTGGTTGAAAAATTCGTGGCGCGCGGCGCCAAGGCAGGCGGCAGCCCGGCACAGATGATGCAGGACTGCGATGCGGTGATCACCTGCTTGCCCAGCCCGGCGGCCTCTGATGCGGTGGTCACAGAGATGCTGCCGCATGTGAAACCCGGCAAGATCTGGATGGAAATGTCCACCACCGACGTGGAAGAGGTGAAACGCCTCGGCGCCCTGATCGTCGAGCGCGGCGGCGAGCCGGTCGACTGCCCGGTCTCCGGCGGCTGCCACCGCGCCGATACCGGAAATATCTCGATCTACGCAGGCTGCGAGCGCGCGACCTTCGACCGCATCTTGCCGATCCTGACCACCATGGGCCGCCGCATCCTGCATGTGGGGGAGATCGGCAACTCCTCCACCCTCAAAGTGATGACCAACTACCTGGCCAACCTGAACCTGCTGGCAGTCATGGAAGCGCTGACGGTGATGAAGGCCTGCGGCATGGATCTGGGAATGACATTCGAGGCGATCTCGATGTCGTCGGGCACCTCCTTTGCGCATGAGACCGAAAGCCAGCTGATCCTGTCGGGTTCGCGCGATGTGAATTTCACCATGGATCTGGTGATGAAGGACATCGGCCTGTTCCAGACCCTGGCCGACCGCCACAACGTGCCGCTGGAGCTGTCGCCCCTGATGATCGAGATGATGAAGGACGGCCAGCGCCGCTATGGCGAGCGGGCGCAGTCTGACCGGATGATCGAGCGGCTGGAGGAGGCAACCGGCCTGTCGATCACTGCGCCGGGTTTCCCGCAGGAACTGATCGACGACGAACCGGAAGAGCCGGGCTACGAGGTAGTCGTGCGCCGCGCTGCTGCGGAATAAGTTTCCCCAAACTGCACGGCTGCATTCAGCCCCCGGTGCGCCGGGGGCTGTTTTCTTTTGCCGATCCGGTCTATGCCCGGCAGGGCAGCAAAGGGGAGCAGCGAATGAGCAAGGAAGTTCTGGCCACGATTGAGGCCTCGGCCGGCCGGCGTGTCATGGGAACGGCGATGCTTGGGCTGACGGGGGGGCTGCTGGTCTACGTCGCCTTTGCCGCGCCGCCGTCGCCTGCCTGGCTGGTGTTCCTGGTTGCAGTCGGCACTGCCGCGCTGTGGCTGGCGGTGCGGATGTGGCAGGCAACTGTCCACCGGATCGAATTGACGGCAGAAGAGCTGCGCTGCTCGGACGGGCAGGTGATCGCGCGGGTGGAGGATATCGAAGCCATCGACCGCGGCTTCTTTGCCTTCAAGCCGTCCAACGGTTTCCTGATCCGCACCGGCACCCAAGGCCGCAGGGCCTGGATGCCGGGGTTGTGGTGGCGGTCCGGCCGCCGGATCGGCATTGGCGGGGTGACGCCGGGATCGCAGGGCAAGGCGATGTCAGAAATTCTGGCCGCGATGCTGATGCAGCGCGGCCAGGGCTGATCACAGCATTTCAGTCGGTCCCATCTCCGCCATCATCATGGCTGCCGCCGCCTGTGGCGCTGCCTTCGAAGGCAACTAGCGGGGCAAAGCGCGGACGGGTGAAGACAAAGTTGTCTATGTTGAACGTCGGCAGACCGATATCGAATGCCGGCTCCATTTCGTTGAAGGTTTCAACCAGGATAACGCGCTCTTGGTCTGGCATATCCGGCAATTTTTCAGATACGGTGTTAATTGTCACGTCAGTCCAGGTTGTATTTGATGTTCCGCGTACTTCGGACCAGTCAACATAGTATTTGTCGTCGGCGTCGTCCCAATGCACCACCGACACCCGCAGACCCAATTGCGAATCCTGACGGATCAGCAGCTTGGCCATTTCGTACATGCTGTCCAGGTAGTCGTCATTGATTGCCGTAGTCTCGCGCGAGATCAGGTCAGAGACCGTGTAGGCGGCCTTGAGGTTCACGCTGTCCCGGCGAAAACCGTCAAACAGAGTGTAGATCGTCAAAAACGAAGTCACCAGCAAAGGGGCGTAAAGGGCAAACTCGAGGGTCACGCTCCCCCGGGTTTCCTTCGCGAAACTGCGGACGGATCCAGGCAGGTGCTGGGACTGAAAGCGGAAGAGAAGATACAGCATGGTGTTACCTCGGTTCCTGGACGAAGGCGGATGACGCAACCAGGCTGATGCGGCCATCGCCGTCCTTGTTCAGATCTTTTCCCAAACCCCAAGTCGGGAAGATCGGTTTGAACGTCATGCAAGCACGGACCAGCATCAGATCATTGGATTGACCATGTTCGAATTTTCGAACGGGCTTAGGATCTTCGATACTGTCTACGCAATCCGGATCAGGGTCGACGGGCGCCCAGTTGAACGGATCAATCTGCACCATCTCCAGCCTGAGCGACGTTTCACATTCGTCAATGAAGCCGGAAAGCGTGCAGATTTCGTCCCGGATCTGCTCGTGATCCTTGTTGGCACCGGTGTTCAGGCGGATGTCTCGCACCGACTGGTCCAAAGCGCGCTCCAACTGAGAATGGCGGAGGTTGATCATGCCCAGTTCGACGGTGGACATCAGAACCACCATGAAGAAGGGGAAAACGACGACCCATTCCACGGTGAAGCTGCCGTCCTCACGCTGCCGGAACCGGCGTAGAGCATTTTTCATGGAACAAATCATTGGGTCAGCCTCAGCTGGCGGATGGAGGTTGCGATAGAAGCAAAAGCGTCGCTGATCTCCAGTCCTTGCACATCGAAGTAGTGAGAGTCAGAGCTGGCGCAGTCTTGTAGCACAGCAACGCCATCGCTCGGTGCTTCGAAACCGATTGTATAGACAATGATGCCTTCGTCCTTGGCTGCCTGGCAGATACTGCGGGTGCGGGCGTTCTTGGTCGAATTGCTGTAGTAGTCGTAGACGCCATAGTACCACGTGGATTTTGCAGAGCTCATCCAATCGCCGTAGAGGCTGTAGTACAGATACTTCAGAGACGTGTACGCAAAGAGATCAGAATACGCCAGACGTGCAGCCGAGCCGGATTCCTGTTTCCAGCTGCAGCCGTAGCAATTGCGATACCACTCTGTTCCTGTACCAAACGGGTGATCTTCCCAGCGGGCGCCGTAGGGCAAATGCCAATAGTATTGGCCGCTGGACGGATTGAGAGTGGAGTAAACTTCGGTCCCCTCATCCGTGGTCGTGAACCAGACGTTGGAATCACCTTCCCTGTGATCGCTTTCGACATAGTACTGAGAGGTGTTCTGACCGTCGGTCATCAGAACGATGACCTTGACCGTGTCGGTGTCGGTGTACGCCGACGGACGCGCTGAAAAGTCATTTGGCACGTCTCCGCTCACGCTTAGCGCGTTGACTGCGGGGCGCGCTGATGGGTCCAGCAGGGTAGTGCCCCATTTCATACCGATGTCGATCGATGTGTTGCCGCCGCCCCATAGGTCGTCAATAAAGTCTTTGAGCAGTGTTGCGTCTTTCTGAAGCGGCAGGATTTCCCGTCTTGGGTCGTCCTCGCAAACCGGGGTGCTGATCAGACGGGACGGATCGTAATAAGTCCTATTGTCCCGGGTCCTGCTGTCCCACGGCGTGAAGTGCATGGTGCCTTCCAGTTCCGAGGTGAGCGACAGTGACGTCGATTGAAAGTCTGATCCAGAGAAATTGACACAGCGCGAGTAGATCGTGCTGCCGGGCGTCGAAATGTTGTACTGATCGTACAGCTCTTGCGGAATCGAGACCTGCGTTGCATAGGGCACAATCGACATCGACATTTTGCCGTCGGTGGTATTGGCCACCATGGTGTCGACAAAGTCTTTGGCTGCGACTTTCAGGTTGGTAAGCCGGCTGTTGCGGGTCATTGAGCCGGACACGTCGAGCACCAGCGAGATTTCCACCCCGTCGATGCTCTCCTCCGCGCGCGAAGTGGCATAAAGAGGGATGTCAATTTCACTCGGGGCTGTTTCAGCGCTTTCGGCGAGACCTGGGGCGCCGGAAAGACCGACAGCAAAATTCAGCCAGTGCGCTGGAAATTCGGAGTTGATTGTGGCCTGCACTTTCTTGAAGCCAAGCCCGGATTCCCACCAAGGGGTCGTATAGTGTTCCGCCAGTCCCGATTTGGAGAGATAGTCCAAGACCACCGCATCCGGAGTCTTCTGCTGATCAAGGTCCGCCGCGGCCAGAACCGCGCGATCGAGGGTGTACTGCAGATGCGTCCGGTCGCGTTCCAGCCGCATCAGGTCGATCCCGATGCCGCCGATGGAAAGCATGGCAAGGAGAGTAAGAAGGGCCTGGTTGGCAAGCACGCCGTCCTCTTCCCTGAGGAACCCCTTTACCTTTGCCAGGCATCGCCGCATCAGCGGATTGGCAAGTGCTGTGGAACTTTTGTGACGCATACTCATCTGAATACCCCCTGCCGGCTTGGGAACGGGTCAGCACGGCTTTCGCAGCGGAATTTACACTTATTAATGCTTGGTAAAGGTGGCGGAATTGGGGCGGGATTGAGCCGCAATATCTCCAATTGCCACCGGTTGGGTTTTCAGTAGATGGGCGCATTCCGGTGTTGTTGCGCTGCCGGGGACAATCGCCTCCCCATAAATAGCGAATCGCGCATCAGTTTCTAAGATACGAATCTTTTTGGCCGGAAAGGGTCAAAAAGGTCGCACTCCCCCGGTAACTCTGCATAGAGTGAGGGGGCCATCGGCAGCGAGTCGATGTTTGAGCACGGAGATGATTTTAAATGACCATCCGCACAGAGCCGAGCTTCCGCGAGAGCGTGGACCTGATGTACAACCGGGCCGTCAAGCTGATGGACCTGCCGCCAGGGCTGGAAGAGAAGATCAGGGTCTGCAACGCGACTTACACGGTGCGGTTCGGTGTGCGCCTGCGCGGTTCCATGCATACGTTCACCGGCTACCGCTCAGTGCATTCGGAACACATGGAGCCGGTAAAGGGCGGCATTCGCTATGCCACCGGCGTCAATCAGGACGAGGTGGAGGCGCTGGCGGCGCTGATGACCTACAAATGCGCCCTGGTGGAGGCGCCGTTCGGCGGCTCCAAGGGGGGCTTGTGCATTGATCCCCGCGAATACGAGGAGCATGAGCTGGAGCTGATCACCCGCCGCTTTGCCTATGAGCTGGCCAAGCGCGACCTGATCAACCCGTCGCAGAACGTGCCTGCGCCCGACATGGGCACCGGCGAGCGCGAGATGGCCTGGATTGCAGACCAGTACGCGCGCATGAATACCACCGATATCAACGCCAAGGCCTGCGTCACCGGCAAGCCGCTGAACGCGGGCGGCATCTCGGGCCGGGTGGAGGCGACAGGCCGCGGGGTGCAATACGCCCTGCGCGAGTTCTTCCGCTATGAAGAGGACAAGGCTGCCGCTGGGCTTGCCGGGAAGCTGGATGGCAAGCGGATTATCGTCCAGGGCCTCGGCAACGTGGGTTACCACGCAGCCAAGTTCCTGTCCGAGGAAGACGGCGCGCGTATCACCGGTATCATTGAGCGTGACGGCGGGCTTTTCAGCGTCGACGGCCTCGACGTGGAGGCAGTGCGCAACTGGATCGTCAAGCACGGCGGCGTGTCAGGCTACCCGGATGCGCAGTTCGTGGAGGACGGCAGCCAGCTGCTGGAAGAAGAATGCGAGATCCTGATCCCCGCTGCGCTGGAGGGGGTGATCAACCTTTCCAATGCCGAACGTGTCAAGGCGCCGCTGATCATCGAGGCCGCAAACGGTCCTGTCACCGCCGGCGCGGATGAGATCCTGCGCAAAAAGGGCTGCGTGATCATTCCGGACATGTATGCCAACGCGGGCGGTGTGACTGTCTCCTACTTTGAATGGGTAAAGAACCTCAGCCATATCCGCTTCGGCCGCATGCAGCGCCGCCAGGAAGAGGCGCGCCACCAGCTGGTGATCGACGAGCTGCAGCGCCTGGATGATGTGATGGGCGATACTTGGTCGATGTCGCCGGACTTCAAGGACAAGTACCTGAAGGGGGCGGGCGAGCTGGAGCTGGTGCGCTCCGGCTTGGATGACACCATGCGGGCGGCTTACCAGTCGATGCGCGAAGTCTGGCACAGCCGCGATGACGTGACCGACCTGCGCACCGCGGCCTATCTGGTGTCGATCGACAAGGTCGCCAAGAGCTACCACGCCAAGGGTCTTTGACAGGGCGCAACTTTGAAAAATGTCTGCCGGGGCGGAGGGGAAACTCTCCGCCCTGTTTTTCTGCAGCCGGTTCACAATACGTCATCTGCCGTCGCAAATAGAACTAGACACAAGTGATCAGTTCATGTGATTTGCGGCAAAGCCGTGCTGAAGTGCCGCAAAACAAGCCTTGGGGCTAGGAGCAGCACGCGAAAGCGGATAGCAATGCCGCCAAGGCCCGGGTTGAATTTTGCCGGGCGGCGGAAGTGATTTGACGGGGAGGGATGACATGCGGTTTTCGGGCTGGCGTGTGCTTCGCGAGGGGCTCACCGGAAACAAGGGGTGGAAGCCCCACTGGCGGGACCCTGAACCCAAATCCGAATATGACGTGGTGATCATCGGCGGCGGCGGCCACGGGCTGGCAACCGCTTTTTACCTGGCCAAGGAGCATGGCATCACCAATGTCGCGGTGCTGGAGAAGGGCTACCTTGGCGGCGGCAACGTCGGTCGCAATACCACCATTGTCCGGGCAAACTACTACCTGCCGGGCAACTCGGAGTTCTATTCCCATTCCTTGCGGCTCTGGGAAGGGATGGAGCAGGACCTCAATTATAACGCGATGATGTCCCAGCGCGGCATCATCAATCTGTTCCACAACGACGGCCAGCGCGACGCCGCCGTGCGCCGGGGCAATTCCATCGTCAACCAGGGGGATGACGCAGAGATCCTAAGCCGGGAGCGTGTGCGCGAGCTGGCGCCGTTCCTGAACTTCGACAATGCCCGCTTTCCGATCATGGGCGGCCTGATGCAGCGCCGGGCTGGCACCGCGCGCCATGACGCGGTCGCCTGGGGCTATGCCCGCGCTGCCGACATGCGCGGGGTGGACCTGATCCAGAACTGCGAAGTGACCGGCATCGACGTCGAGAACGGCAAGGTGGTGGGCGTGCAGACCGCGCGCGGCCCGATCCGCGCCAAGAAGGTGGCGCTGGCGGCCGCGGGCCGCTCCGGCCAGGTTGCGGCGATGGCAGGGCTGACGCTGCCGATCGAAAGCCATGTGCTGCAGGCTTTTGTCTCGGAAGGGCTGAAGCCGATCGTGGACCATGTGATCACCTTTGCCGAGGGGCATCTTTACATCAGCCAGTCGGACAAGGGCGGCATGGTGTTCGGCAGCTACCTGGATTTCTACAGTTCCTACGCTGCGCGGGGCAATCTGCCGATGGTGGAGCATACGATGGAGAGTTTTGTGGCGATGGTGCCTGCGCTCAGCAAGGCGCGGCTGTTGCGCAGCTGGGGCGGCATCATGGACATGACGCCGGACGGCTCCCCGATCATTGATCATTCGCCGGTTGATGGCCTCTACCTGAACTGCGGCTGGTGTTACGGCGGCTTCAAGGCAACACCGGGATCGGGCAGCGTTTATGCGCATCTGATCGCCACGGACCGGCCGCACGGGGCAGCCACGAAATTCAAGCTCGACCGCTTCCGCAGCGGCGTTGGCCTGATGGACGAGGAGGGGACCGGTGCGCAGCATAACCTGCACTAAGCGTTTGAAGCGCGCCGGGTATGCCTCCGGCGGGAGTATTTTTGCAAAGATGAAGGAGCGCCGGTCATGAGAATTACCTGTCCGCTCTGCGGCGAGAGGGACCGCCGCGAATTCTATTACAAGGGCGCTGCACTTGTGCGCCCGGCTGAAGGCGAGGATCTGGATGCCTGGCATCAGTATGTGAACCTGCGGGAGAACCCGGCAGGGCCGCTGGATGAGCTGTGGTATCACGAGATGGGCTGCAATTCCTGGCTGAAGGTCACCCGCAATACCGCGACGCATGAGATCCTGGCGGTGCAACTGGCATCCGAGGCCGGGCTGGGAGGGCAAAAATGAGACTTCCCGGAAAAGGCCTGAACCAGGGTGCGAAGCCGATCACCTTCGCCTTCAACGGCCGCCACATGATGGGGCTGGAAGGCGACACGCTGGCCTCGGCGCTTTTGGCAAATGACGTGCATCTGGTGGGGCGGTCGTTTAAATACCACCGCCCGCGCGGGGTGCTGACCGCGGGCAGCGAGGAGCCGAACGCGCTGGTGACCATCGGCACCGGCGGCCAGCAGGATCCGAACGTGCGCGCCACCCAGCAGGAGCTGTTCGAGGGGCTGGAGGCGCGCAGCCAGAATTGCTGGCCCACGGTCGAGCGCGATCTGATGGCGTTGAATGACCTGGCGGCGCCGTTCTTTGGCGCGGGGTTCTATTACAAGACCTTCATGTGGCCGGCGGCGTTCTGGGAGAAGGTCTATGAGCCGCTGATCCGCAACGCGGCAGGCCTTGGCGCGCTGTCGGGCCAGGCGGATCAGGACCGCTATGAGAAGGCCTTTGCGTTCTGCGACGTGCTGGTGATCGGCTCCGGCCCCGCCGGGCTGATGGCGGCGCTGACTGCGGGCCGTGCCGGGGCGGATGTGATCCTGGCAGAGGAAGACAGCCGCATGGGCGGCCGCCTGCTGGCAGAGCGCGAGGAGATCGGCGGCAAGCCGGGCCATGCGTGGGCGGCAGAAGTGCTGGCCGAACTGGAGGCGATGGACAATGTGCGGCTGATGACCCGCACTGCCGTCACCGGCGCCTATGACCAGGGCACCTACGGCGCGCTGGAGCGGGTCTCGCACCATCTGCCGCGGCGCCATTCGCTGAAGGGCAGCCATCTGCCGCGCGAATGCTTCTGGCGGATCGCGGCCAAGCACGCAGTGCTGGCAGCGGGTGCGATTGAGCGCCCGGTGGCGTTCCGCAACAACGACCGGCCCGGCATCATGATGGCCGGCGCCGTGCGCACCTATCTGAACCGCTGGGGGGTGGCGCCGGGCGAGCGGGTCACCGTCTTTGCCAACAACGATCAGGCGCACCGGACGGCGCGCGACCTGCATGACGCGGGTGTGCATATCGCGGCGGTGATCGACAGCCGCCACGAGGCGCCGGATGGGGGCCCCTATCAGGTGATCAAGGGTGCGCAGGTCTGTGACAGTGCCGGGCGTCAGCGGCTGGAGAGCATCACCGTGCGCTCGGTCAGGGGCGAGGAGAAGATCCAGACCGACTGCCTGGCGATGTCCGGCGGCTGGAACCCGTCTGTGCATCTGACCTGCCATTTGAACAGCCGGCCGGTGTGGACGCGCGAGGCGCTGGCCTTTGTGCCAACCGAAGGCGCGGTGCCGGGCATGGTCACGGCGGGCGCCTGCAACGGCACCTTCTCCACCGCAGGCGCGTTGCGCGAAGGGGCGGAGGCCGCCGCCAAAGTGCTGGAGGCGCTGGGCCTGAAATCCCCGGCCGCGGACTTGCCGCAGGCGGAGGACGAACCCTACCGCATCGCCGCGCTGTGGGCAGTGCCGGGCAAGGGCCGCGCCTGGCTCGACTTCCAGAACGACGTGACCGTCAAGGATGTGAAGCAGGCGGCCACCGAAAACTTCCGCTCGGTCGAGCATATGAAGCGCTATACCACGCAGGGCATGGCGACCGATCAGGGCAAGAACTCGAACGTCGCCGCGCTGGCGGTGCTGGCGGATGCGACCGGCCGGACAATCCCTGAGACCGGCACCACCACCTTCCGCCCGCCGTTTGTGCCGGTGTCGCTGGGGGCGATGGGGGCAGGGGCCACGGATGAGGGCTTCAAGCCGCAGCGCTTCCTGACCTCGCACGGCGAGAGCGACACCCGCGGGGCGCATCAGCTGGAGGTCGGCCTGTGGTACCGCGCTGCCTATTTCCCGAAACAGGGCGAGACCAGCTGGCGCCAGTCCTGCGACCGCGAAGTGACCACGGTGCGCAAGGCTGTGGGCATCTGCGATGTTTCCACCCTGGGCAAGATCGACATCCAGGGGCCGGACGCGGGCAAATTCCTAGACTTCCTTTACACCAACACCTTCAGCACCATGAAGGAGGGCAAGGTCCGTTACGGGCTGATGCTGCGCGAAGACGGTTTTGTCATGGATGACGGCACCACAGCGCGGCTGGGTGAAAACCACTTTGTCATGACCACCACCACCGCCGCCGCAGGGCAGGTGATGGCGCATATGGAGTTCGTGAGCCAGGTGCTCTACCCGGAATGGGACGTGCGCTTTACCTCTGTGACGGAGCAATGGGCGCAGTTTGCCGTGGCCGGGCCGAAATCGCGGGAACTGCTGAACGGGCTGATCGACGAGGAGGTGAACGGTGAGACCTGGCCCTTCATGGGCTGCGGCGGGGCGACCGTTCTGGGCGTCAAGGGGCGGCTGTTCCGGATCTCCTTCACGGGCGAGCATGCCTATGAGGTGGCGGTGCCTGCGCGCTATGGCGAGAGCCTGTACCGCGAGCTGCTGAAGCGGGCGGAGGCGATGGGCGGCGGCGCCTATGGCATGGAAGCGCTCAATGTCCTGCGGATCGAGAAGGGCCTGATCACGCACGCCGAGATCAACGGCACCGTGACCGCCTTTGACCTGGGCCTGCAGGGGATGATGTCCAAGAAGAAGGATTTCCTGGGCAAGGCCATGTCCACGCGCGAAGGCCTGATGGCCGAAGACCGGATGCGCCTTGTGGGACTGAAACCCGTTGGTGCTGCCAAGGAAATCACCGCCGGCGCGCATCTGTTCACACCGGGCGACCCGGTCGAGCGGATTTATGACCAGGGCTATGTGACCTCGGCCGGCTATTCGCCGACGCTTGGTCATCCGATTGGCCTGGCATTCCTGAAAGAGGGGCCGGAGCGGATTGGCGAGACCGTGCGCCTGGTCGATCATATGCGCGGTGTGGATACCCTGTGCGAGGTTGTTTCGCCTGTGTTCTTTGATCCCGAAGGAGACCGTGCCCGTGGCTGATTTGATTGCAAAGAGCCCCTGCGAGGGGCTGCTGCCGGTAACCATTGGCGGCATAAGCCTGACTGAGGAACAGCCCGGCAGCATGTGGGCCTTGGCGCCATTCAAGGGGCAGGAGAAGGCGCTGGGCAAGGCGCTGGAGGCGGCGCATGGCATGGCCTTCCCGGCGGTGAACCGCGCAACCGGCAAGGCAGGCAGCCGGGCTGTCTGGTTCGGCCGGGAGATGGCGCTGCTGATGGGGCCGGAGCCCGGCGCCAATCTGGCCGAGCATGCCGCGCTGACGGATCAGAGCGACGCCTGGGCAGTGGTTCGGCTGGAGGGGCCGGGCGCCGGCGACGTGCTGGCGCGGCTGGTGCCGGTGGATCTGCGCCCGCACGTCTTCAAGCGCGGCCATACCGTGCGGACGGAACTGAAGCACATGATGGCCTCGGTGACCCGCACCGGGCCGCAGGCGTTCCAGATCATGGTGTTCCGCTCGATGGCAAAAACGCTTGTGCATGATTTGAAAACAGCGATGGAAGCCGTCACGGCGCGGGGGTAACCTGCGGGGATCACCAACTGATTCCCGGAGCGCATCTATGATCCGCATCGCCCTTGCAGCCGCCTTGCTGGCGGCGCCGGCCTATGCTTCTGAAACCAAAGAAGAAAGCTGCAAATACCAGGGCCAGGTCATGGCCGCGGTGCAGCAGGCGCGGCTGGACCGGGTGAAGCAGGAAGAGGTGGAACAGGTGATTCTGGACAGCGATCCGGAATGGCCAGATGCCTATTCCAATGCCATCCCGCAGCTGACGCAGCATGTCTACGCGATGAAGCGGCGCGACCTGAAGAGCACCGATCTCGGCGCGCTGTTCGAACAGCAGTGCCTGCAGAACTGGGATCAGATCCAGGCGATGCAGAAACAGCTGAAGTCGAACTGATATGTCCCTGCCGCCCGGCTTTCTGGATGAACTGCGCACCCGCATCAGCATATCTGATGTTGTCGGGCGCAAGGTCATGTGGGACCAGCGCAAGTCGCAGCCGGGCAAGGGCGACTACTGGGGACCGTGCCCCTTCCACCACGAAAAGACCGCTTCGTTTCACGTCGAGGACCGCAAGGGCTTCTATTACTGCTTCGGCTGCCACGCCAAGGGCGATGCGCTGAAGTTTGTCCAGGAAACCGAGAACGTCGGTTTCATGGAGGCGGTGGAGATCCTGGCGAATGAGGCGGGCATGGAGATGCCCAAGCGCGATCCGCGTGCGCAAGAGAAACAGGACCGCCGGACGCTGCTGGCAGAAGTCATGGAGCAGGCGGTGCAGTTCTTCCGCCTGCAGCTGAAAACCAATGCCGCCCAGGACGCCCGCGCCTATCTGCAGCGGCGGGGCATGACGGCGCAGGCGCTGGACCGCTGGGAAATCGGCTTTGCCCCTGACGGCTGGCAGAACCTGTGGGACGCTTTGCGCGGCAAGAACGTGCCCGAGGATTTGATCATCGGCGCGGGGCTGGCCAAGCCGTCGAATAAGGGCGGCAAGCCCTATGACACCTTCCGCAACCGGATCATGTTCCCGATCCGCGATGCGCGCGGCCGTGCAATTGCCTTTGGCGGCCGGGCGATGGACCCCAATGACAACGCCAAATACCTGAACTCGCCTGAGACCGAGCTGTTCGACAAGGGCCGCAGCCTTTACAATCACGGGCCGGCGCGGGCGGCCTCCGGGCGCGGCTCCACGCTGGTTGTCGCCGAAGGCTACATGGATGTGATTGCGCTGTCGGAGGGCGGTTTCCAGTCCTCCGTGGCGCCGCTCGGCACCGCGATCACTGAAAACCAGCTGCAGATGCTGTGGCGCATGTCGGATGAGCCGATCATCGCGCTGGATGGTGACACTGCAGGCATTCGCGCCGCCATGCGGCTCATTGATCTGGCGCTGCCCCTGCTGGAGGCGGGCAAGTCGCTGCGATTTGCCATCATGCCGGAAGGCAAGGACCCGGACGACATGATCCGCAGCGAAGGGCCGGAAGCGGTGCAGGCGGTGCTGGATCAGGCGATGCCGATGGTCAAGCTGCTGTGGCAGCGCGAAACCGAGGGCAAGGTCTTTGACAGCCCCGAGCGCAAGGCCGCGCTCGACAAAAGCTTGCGGGAAAAGATCAAGCTGATCCGCGATCCTTCTATCCGCAAGCACTACGGCGAGGACGTCAAGGAAATGCGCTGGCAGCTGTTCCGCGGCAGCCGGGGCGGCAGCGAGGGCGGTTTTCCGCAGCGCGGCGGCAAGGGCGGCGGCTTCCGCGACGGCGCCCGCGCGCCCTGGAAGCCAGGAAAGGGCTTTGGCGCGATCCCGCAGCCGCGGGCAACCACCCGCGCCTCGCTGGTGGCAGGCGCCGATGATGAATCCTTTGCCGCCATGCGCGAAGCGGTGATCCTGGCGACAGCCATCACCACGCCGGAAGTGATCCCGGAATTCGAGACCAGCCTGGAGCGCCTGCAATGCGCCGACCCGGACCTGGCAGCGCTGCGCGACATGGTGCTGCGCCACGGCATCGACGCGCCGGAGCGGCTGCGCGAGGAAATCGACTGGTCTTTGGGCCCGCATGCCCTTGAAAACCTCTTTGCCCTTCGCCACGTTGCAATCATCCCCTGCCTGCGCAAACCCGGCGACACCGAACTGGCCAGCATGACCCTGGCGGAAGAGCTCGCAAAACTCGAAGCGCGGCGCGGGCTGGATGCGGAACTGGCAGAAGCCGAAGAGGATTTGCACGGCCTTGCGGATGAGGCGCTGACCTGGCGGCTGCGGCAGGCAGCAGAGGCCAAGAACAAGGCCGTGCGCAGCGAAAATGAGGACAAGGCGACATATGACGTGGGCAAGAATGGCGCGCGGCTCAACCGGGATGAGCGCGATGCCTTCGGTGCCCTTTTGGACCGGATCGGCTTTTCCGAGAAGTGACGCGCAGGGTGATTCTGCGTTTTGCTAAGGAAGAGCACAGGAAAATTGGGTAAACGGGGTGACGAATCGGATGATCGCGCTAATGATTCGCGTGATTCGAACCGCCCCGCAGCCCCTGAGTAGGAGCAATGAATGGCCGCCAAAGACACCGACGACCGCAAACCTGACGATCAGGACGCCGAAATCTCCCTTGATATGAGCCAGGCTCAGGTCAAGAAGATGATCGCGGAAGCCCGCGAGAAAGGCTACATCACCTACGATCAGCTCAATCAGGTTCTGCCGCCGGATCAGGTCAGCTCGGAACAGATCGAAGACGTGATGTCGATGCTCAGCGAGATGGGCATCAACATCATCGAGGACGAAGAGGCCGAGGAAGAAGAGAACAAGGGCACCACCGACCTTGTGACCACCGAAGGCCCGCGCGAGGTTGCCCTGGCCGGCGCCCAGACCGAAAAGCTGGACCGCACCGACGACCCGGTGCGCATGTACCTGCGCGAAATGGGCTCGGTCGAGCTTTTGAGCCGCGAAGGCGAGATCGCGATTGCGAAACGCATCGAGGCGGGCCGCAACACCATGATTGCCGGCCTGTGTGAAAGCCCGCTGACCTTCCAGGCGATCACCATCTGGCACGACGAACTCCTGTCCGAGGACATCCTGCTGCGCGACGTCATCGACCTGGAGGCCACCTTCGGCAACCAGCTGGATGAGGACGGCGAAGAGGAGCCGGTTGTCGACACCTCCGCCGTGGCAGCATCCAAGCCGGCCAAGGAAGAAGGCCCGGAGCTGGACGCCGACGGCAACCCGATTGCCAGCGATGATGATGACGACGAGGACGATCAGGCCAACATGTCGCTGGCCGCGATGGAGGCCGCGCTCAAGGACCGGGTGCTGGTCACGCTGGAGCGGATCTCCACCGACTTCGCCGAGCTTAGCGAAATGCAGGACAGCCGGATTTCGGCAACTCTGAACGAGGACGGCTCTTTCAGCACTGATGACGAGGCGCGCTATCAGTCGCTGCGCTCGGAAATCGTTGAGCTGGTGAACGGCCTGCACCTGCACAACAACCGTATCGAAGCGCTGATCGACCAGCTTTATGGCATCAACCGCCGCGTCATGCAGATCGACAGCTCGATGGTGAAGCTGGCCGACCAGGCCCGCATCAACCGCCGCGAGTTCGTGGACGCCTACCGCGGCCGCGAACTGGACCCGAACTGGCTGTCCGACATGGGCGAGAAGCCGGGCCGCGGCTGGCAGATGTTCATCGAACGCTCCACTGACAAGGTCGAGGAACTGCGCGCCGACATGGCCCAGGTGGGCCAGTATGTCGGTCTGGACATCTCCGAATTCCGCCGCATCGTGCAGCAGGTCCAAAAGGGTGAGAAGGAAGCCCGCCAGGCCAAGAAGGAAATGGTCGAGGCCAACCTTCGCCTGGTGATCTCCATCGCCAAGAAATACACCAACCGCGGCCTGCAGTTCCTGGACCTGATCCAGGAGGGCAACATTGGCCTGATGAAGGCGGTGGACAAGTTCGAATACCGCCGCGGCTACAAGTTCTCGACCTATGCGACCTGGTGGATCCGCCAGGCCATCACCCGTTCGATTGCCGACCAGGCCCGCACCATCCGGATCCCGGTCCACATGATCGAGACCATCAACAAGCTGGTCCGCACCGGCCGCCAGATGCTGCACGAGATCGGTCGCGAGCCGACCCCGGAAGAACTGGCCGACAAGCTGCAGATGCCGCTGGAGAAGGTCCGCAAGGTGATGAAGATCGCCAAGGAGCCTATCTCTCTCGAAACCCCGATCGGCGACGAGGAAGATTCGCAGCTGGGCGATTTCATCGAGGACAAGAATGCCGTGCTGCCCTTGGATAGCGCCATTCAGGAGAACCTCAAGGAAACCACCACCCGGGTTCTGGCCTCGCTCACCCCGCGCGAGGAGCGGGTTCTGCGGATGCGTTTCGGCATCGGCATGAACACCGACCACACCCTGGAAGAGGTCGGCCAGCAGTTCAGCGTGACCCGCGAACGGATCCGCCAGATCGAGGCGAAGGCGCTAAGGAAACTGAAGCACCCCAGCCGCAGCCGCAAGCTGCGCAGCTTCCTGGATCAGTAAAGTTGAAGGCGCCCCGCGGGGCGCCTTTTCATTTGTGAGGAACCAATGGCGTCAAACGAGTATTGGGCAAATCGAATTTTCAATAAATACGTCAAGCTGCGGCAATCAAGTGACAAGGTTTTTGTCACATACGGAGACTTGGCAGAGATGATTGGGCGTCAGGGGGAGCATAGATTGCTGGGGGCTCCCTTAGATCTGGTGCGGGCGATCTGTGAAAAGGAGAAACTTCCTGACATTGCAACTGTTGTTATAGATCAGAAAAGTTTGAAGTCAGGGGAAATGAAACCATCGCCGAAGGCTTTGGAAAAGTACGGTAGTTGGCCCGGTTTGAGAGCTGAGCAGGCGCGTGTTTTGGCGTTTGATTGGAACACGGTTGATGTCGAATAGGCAACTTTCTGAAAGAGACAGTAAACGGTGGAGAGCACCCGGCTAACAATTGACAACCTCATCGTCTTCGACGGCGAATGCGTGCTGTGTTCCGGCTTCTTCCGCTTCATGCTGCGCCATGACCGGGCGGGGCGGTTTGCATTTGCCACCGCGCAATCGCCGCTGGGGCAGCGGCTGTACCGTGACTTGGGGCTGCCTGCGGATGACTTCGAGACCAACCTGGTGATCGCCGATGGCCGCGCCTATCAGCGCCTTGATGCCTTTGCCGCGGCGATGCGGGCGCTGCCGTGGCCCTGGCCGGTGCTGTCGCTGTGCCGGTTTCTGCCGCGCAAGCTCAAGGATGCGTTCTACTTCAGCATCGCCCGCAACCGTTACCGCCTGTTCGGGCGCCATGACCGCTGCATGATCCCCGGCCCGGAGGTCCGCGCCCGCTTTGCCTGCGGGGGCTATGGCGCATGAGGGATGCCTTTGGCGAGATCATAGCCGCGCATAGGCTGCAGGTGCCGCCGGCCTTGATGCGGTTTCATACCGCGCCTCCGGCGCGCAGCCTTGGTGTGGTCAGGGTTGAAGGCGGCGGCAACCGCTGGGCGCGGCTGCTGGCCGGGCTGGCGGGCTTCCCGCCGCCGATGGCGCAGACCCGTTTCCGCCTCGACGTCGCGCAGCAGGGCAAGGGCCACGTCTGGCGTCGCTGCTTCGGCAGGCATCAGACCCGGTCCCACCTGCGATTTGATCCGCGCCGGGGCAGGGCGGTGGAACGCTTCGGGCCGGTCGAGCTGGAGCTTTCGGCCAGGGTGCAGCAGGGGGCGCTGCTGGTCACGGTCGAAAAGGCCCGCCTGTTCGGGCTGCCGCTGCCGCGCGCGCTGTGCCCCGTCAGCGCGGCGATGGAGTTCGAGACCCCGCAGGGGCACCTGGGTTTTGACATCTCTGCCAGCCTGCCGCGCATCGGCCTGCTGGTGCGCTACAGCGGCCATATCGCGCTGCCGGAGCTGAACCTGAAGCGTTAACCATTTGCTAACCCTGTCGTTGCCTGCCCGCGCGGTGAACCGTAGGTTTTCCGTATCCGCATGGAACTTCCGGGGGGAAGAAGATGTCCGCAGAAGCCGATCTGAACCGGGCGCTGGATGCGCTGGCACAGAAACTCGAAGAGCTGAACGACCTGACGCGTGCCAACCGCTTCATGGTCGAGGCAATGGCTGGGCAAGGGGATGCGCTGAAGCAGATGAGCCGCCACCGCACCAGGGACATGCTGCGCTGCCAGGCCCGGGCGCAGTTTCACCCTGACACCGGAACCGCGCCTGACGCGGCAGTGCTGGCCATTCTGGAAGAAGTGCTGGGCAGCCAAGGGGAAAGCGCCGAGATCATTCCGTTTCCTGCCCGCGCCTGAACCCGGCACCGCACACATTTGCGAGAGGCCGGGGGCGGGGCCGCGAACACCTCTTGAGGCTGTTGCGCTACTCCCTATGCTGACTTCAGCAAAGGGATATTTCCGGATGAGAAACCTCGTTACCGCCGCCGCCCTGGCCTGTGCCACTGCCTTGCCGGCGGCAGCTGATACCTTTATCGCGAACCGCGGCGTGCGCGTGCTGCCAGTCAATGACATTGTCTACGAGGTGGTGCCGGGCCGTTCCGGCGGCACTTGGGAATACTGGTGCGCTGCTGCCGAATACGCCCGCCGCGTGCTGGGCGCAAACTGGACGGACCGTTACTACGTTGTGCGCGGCCGCGATGTCAGCGTCACAACCGGGCGCCGCTCCTCGGTGCAATTCACCCTCTATCCGGACCGTGCAGGGGTGCCGTCCAGGATCGGCTGGCTGTCTCTGGGCTTCCGTCCCGGCGACAGTTTGTCGGTGCAGCAGGGCTATGGCTACTGCTCGCAAGCGTCGCCGCTTTAGTTGGCAGCCAGCGGGCGGCACAGCCGATTCAGGGCGTTCACAAACGGCCACGGCAAGGTGTTACTGCAGGCCGGCCGCGGTGCGAAACCGGCTGCCGCAAATGCTTCTGAACACTTTTCTCCGCCGGATGCCGGGCAGGGGCAGGCATCTTGAGACCGGCTTAAGCTTTTGAATAGGGGCTGCTTTCCAGATGCCGCAGCTCTTTCTGCGACAGCCGCCACCTTGCTGCCATGCACAATGGCGCCGCCGCACGGCAGTGTGAGTGGCCCGTGTGTCAATTCTCCCTATCCTAGAAGCGGGGGCACCGGTCTGTGCCCCGTTCGTCGAAGGGAGCTGCCATGAAACCTGTTGCCGCCGCTGCAATCGCTGCCACGTCGCTGATGATGGCCTTCCCGGCAAGCCTGGACGCCAAAGCCAGCCGACACAGCATCCGCGTCAATCCGGTGTCTGACGGTATTTTCGAAGTCATCCCCGGGGCTGGCAATGGGATACTGTTCTGGTGCGGGGCTGCGGATTACGCCCAACGCGTGCTCCGGGTGCCCTGGAGCGCCAAATTGCACATCTCCCGCGGGCTGGGGCCCAGCGAAACAACCGGCCGCCGCTCAGCGGTCCAGTTCACGCTGGATGCAAATCTGGCCGCAGCCGCCCCAACCGGCGGATACGGGTCTGTTAACAGCCTGCAAGCTGGTGATACAATGAGTGTTCAGAGAGCTTTTGATTATTGCTTTGTGCCGTTCGGGCGGCCGTGAATTCATTCAGGTCCGCGGCCTTCCCGGAACAGCGAGATGGAGGTTGAGATGACCAGCAAGAAACTGTGGCTGCCGGGCGTGCTGGCACTGGTTCTGTCCGTTCCGGTGCCTGCATCCGCGTGGCGTTCGATAAACCGGAATGAGGTGCTGCCGGTGTCCGAAGGCGTTTGGGAGGTGGTGGCCCGGAGCCGGTCCGGCGCGCAGGATTACTGGTGCAGCATTGCCGATTTTGCCATCCGCCAACTGCGGGCGCCCGCGAACCAGCGGATCTACGTCTGGCGCGGCGAGGGGCCGTCAGTGAACCGGCCCGGGCGCAAGGCGGTGCAATTTGCCTTTGGCCTGCCGCCTGGGGTGCCTGACCGCTCCGGCAGCCTGTCGCTGAATGTGCGCGAGGCGGGCGACAGCCTGCGGGTGACTTCTGCGCAGAACTACTGCTACGACCGGCTGCCCGGGCGCGACCGTTTTCTGCCATAGGAGCGGCGGCTGAGGGCGCGGGTTGCCTGAGCCGGGGGTTTCAGCCAGAAAGACTTCATGCATCACGACTTCACCATCCCGACCCGCGGGCAGGGGCTTTATGAATTCACCCGCGATGTGCGGGCCTGGGTGGCGGACAGCGGCTTGCAGGACGGGCTGCTGACCCTGTTTGTCCGCCATACGTCCTGTTCCCTGCTGATCCAAGAGAATGCCGACCCCGAAGTGCAAAGCGACCTGCGCGCGTTCTTCACCCGTCTGGTGCCGCCCTCATCCGATCTTTCGATGGCCTACTTGCGCCACACCTACGAGGGGCCCGACGATATGCCAGCGCACATTAAGGCGGCGATGATGCCGGTCAGCCTGTCCATTCCGGTCCGCCGCGGCGCGCCGGTTCTGGGGACCTGGCAGGGCATTTTTCTGTTCGAGCACCGCGATGCGCCGCATCAGCGGCGGGTGGCCGGACACCTGGTCTGAACCTCTTTATCTAGCGGCGGTAATTCCCCCCTACCCAAATTCTGGAGGGTGGCCTATAGTTGTGGATAACCGGGGAAATACCGGCACAATAAACAGGCTGACAGGATTGAGGGAGCAGGCGGATGCGCTGCCCATTTTGCGGAAATATCGACACTCAGGTCAAGGATTCACGCCCTGCCGAGGATCATGTTTCGATCCGGCGGCGCCGGTTCTGCCCGGCCTGCGGCGGCCGTTTCACCACCTACGAACGGGTGCAGCTGCGCGATCTGGTGGTGATCAAGTCCAATGGCAAGCGCGAGGATTTCGACCGCGACAAGCTGGAGCGCTCGATCCGCATTTCGATGCAGAAACGCCCGATTGAGCCGGAGCGCATCGATCAGATGATTTCCGGCATCGTGCGGCGGCTGGAAAGCATGGGCGAAACCGACATCCCGTCCAAGAAGATAGGCGAGATCGTGATGGAGGCGCTGGCCCGGATCGACACCGTAGCCTATGTGCGCTTTGCCAGCGTGTACAAGAACTTCCAGGCGGCGGATGATTTCGAGGATTTCGTTCACGAGCTGCGCCCGCCGGTGGCGCCGGAAGAATAATGGACACAGACCACCGTTTCATGGCGCTGGCGCTGTCGCTGGGACGGCGCGGGCAGGGCAATTGCTGGCCGAACCCGGCTGTTGGCTGCGTCATCGTGCAGGGCGGCCGCATGGTCGGCCGCGGCTGGACCAAGCCGGGCGGACGTCCGCACGCCGAAACCGAAGCATTGGCGCAGGCCGGAGAAGCCGCCCGCGGCGCCACGGCCTATGTCACACTGGAGCCTTGTGCCCATCAGGGCGAAACACCGCCCTGCGCCCAGGCTCTGATCGATGCCGGGGTGGCGCGGGTTGTCGTCGCGATCGGCGACAGCGATCCGCGGGTTTCCGGCCACGGGATCCGGATGCTGCGTGAGGCGGGCATCAGGGTGGACACCGGCGTCTGGGGCGCCCAGGCGGCACGCGACCATGCCGGGTTCTTTCTCAAGACTGAACAGGGCCGCCCGCTGGTGACGCTGAAGCTGGCCAGCAGCTTTGACGGCCGCATCGCCACCGGATCGGGGCGCAGCAAATGGATCACCGGGCCGGAGGCGCGCCGCGCCGTGCACGCGATGCGCGCCCGCCATGACGCGGTGATGGTCGGCGGCGGCACCGCACGGGCGGATGACCCCTCGCTGACGGTGCGTGATCTGGGGGTGGAGCGGCAGCCCGTGCGGGTGGTGATCTCTCGCCATCTGGACCTGCCGCTGATGGGGCAGCTGGCCCGTACCGCCCGGGAGGTGCCGGTCTGGCTGTGCCACGGCCACGGTGCCGACCATGAGCGCCTTCAGGCCTGGGAAGGCCTGGGCGCCAGGCTGATCCCCTGCGCGTCGCACGGGGTTCAGCTTGATGCTGGAGACGTGCTGCAGCAGCTGGGGCAGGCGGGGCTTACCCGGGTGTTCTGCGAGGGCGGCAGCGCCTTGGCGGCTTCGCTTCTGGCGTTTGATCTGGTCGACGAGCTGATCGGCTTCACCGCCGGTCTGGGCATTGGGGCCGAAGGGCTGCCGTCGATTGGTGCGCTGGGCGTCGGCCGCCTGGAGGAGGCGCCGCGCTTCGAACTGGTCGAGACCCGCGCTGTCGGCAAGGACATCCTGCACCGCTGGACCCGCGCGCTGCGCTGAACCCGGTAATGTCTCCAGGGATCAGCCGGGCGCACGTCAGCGCCAGAGGCGGGCGTAGGTGGCGAACAGCCCCTGCAGCTTTGACAGCATCCGGTTGCCAAGGCCCGGATGCGGCAGGCGGCCCTCGCGCAGCCGCATCACCGCTACCTCTGCAGGGCAGGGTAGTCTGGTGACCGGGTCGAAATAGCGCGGGTAGTCGATCAGGGCGGCATGGGCGAGGCCCAGAAGCGGCACCTGCGCCTGCCGCCAGGACGGCGCTGGCGCCAGATCCCGGGTCAGCCCCCAGCCCGCGTAGAAAGGTGTGCCGAGCGTCGTGACTTTGACCCCGCGCAGCAGCGCCTCGAACCCCAGCAGAGAGGTCATCGTCCAGACTTCCTGCACATTCTCCAGCAGGGCCATCGGATCCGCATGGGCCGCAACCGCATCCGCCACTCCTTCGGCTTCGATGCGCCCGGCCCGCAGGCCTGCCTCCACGTCTGGATGCGGTTTGTAGATGATCACCGCGTCCGGGTTGGCTTCCCGCGCCGTGCGCAGGAGATCCAGATTGGTCCGGACCGTTCCAGCACCGCAGAGGATCGAGGCATCATCCTCCACCTGGCCCGGCACCAGGATTCGGCGGCCCTCAGGCAAGGCAGGAATGGCGCCGCCGAGATTATATTTCGACACATGGTCCCGGACCAGGGATTGCACCAATCGTTCGGCCCGCAGCGCCTGCGCCTGGGTCAGTTCCGTGCGGCTTGCAATCAGCGCATCAAGGTCCGAGGGCTGGCGCGGATCGTAGTAGATCCCGCGCCGGTCGGTGACCAATGACAGCGGCGGCACCAGCTGCGCCCCCAGCCCGCGCGAGCGCAGGAACCCGTCCTCCACCCGCACCGCACCGGCATGGACGTCTGCTGCCTTGCCTGCCCAGACCATCCGGTTGCGCCCGCCGGCCTGCGCCTTGGCAGGATCTTCGGTGAACTGAATCCGTTTTTCCGAGCCAAAGAATTTCTGCAGCGGCTTGCGCTTCCACATCCGCATGCCTGAGGCCGCCCAGCCGCGATGGTCCTGCCGCCAGGCCCGTGCCTTAGCTTCCAGATTGTCCAGCACCGTTTCCAAGCTGCACAGCTCATCCCGGAACGGGTTGTACCATTTCGGATAGAGGATCATCGCGGCCGCAAACAGCTGCGCCCGTGTCAGCTGCCGCTGGCGCCGGGGCGGGGCGGCATCGTCGATGCTCAATCCCCAGCCCGCATAGAACGGCTGTCCGAACACCCGCGGCTTGTGGCCGGCCAGGATCGCTTCGAACCCCAGCTGCGAGGAGACGGTATAGACCCCGACTGCGCCCTCCAGCAGCATCCAGGGAGAGACAGTGCCGGTGAACAGTTCAACCCGTCCCTGCGCATCACCGGTATCGTAGTATCCCGCCCGGTAGCCGCGCAGCGTCTCAGGGTGGGTCTTGATCAGAACGCGGGCGCCGGGATGCTCCTCCTGTGCAAAGGCCAGCATCTCCAGAAACCGTGCCCGGTCCGCGCGCGAGGCGGTGACAGAGGCATCGTCCCGCGCCTGATCCGCGACCAGAACATAGCCGGGCGCCGGCACCGGTGTTTCAGGATCAAACGCGTTGTACTTGCTGAGATGCGCCTCTTTCAGGCGGGTGATGGCGTCGCGCGCCCGCTGCATCAAGTGGGCGTCGTCGAGCGGATGGCCGGCCAGCAATTGCTCCAGATCCGAAGGCACGGCGGCATCGAAATGCACCCCCGCCCGATCCAGCAGCAGCCCTATCGGCGGCTCGCCCGCGCGGCCGGGGTGCAGCGAGCGCAGAAACGCGTCCTCCACCCGCAGCAGCCCGCAGCCGCGCTTTTCCGCCACCGCAAGGCCGCGGTGGGCGGTGGGGGAGGCCCCCCAGATGCCGACCAGGTCGTCTGCCTGCGGCAGCCCCAAGCGGATGTTGTGGCCGGACAATTCCAGGATCCGCCGCACCCGGCGCTGGGTCAGAAAACCGCCGTTGTAAACAAAAAGCCGGGATGCAGTGCTCCCGGCTTCGTGGCGGCCTGCATTCAGGCTCATTCTGTTTAGCTGCCGCTGATTGCGGTAGAGGTACTGGCCAGCGATCCCACCGGCGCCAGAAGCAGCGAGATGGTCTTGGTCCACTGGGCATAGGGCGCTTCGGTGACGTAAAGCGTGTCGTCGTCGCGGATCACAAAGTCGCGGGCCATGAACAGCCCGTTCGGCTGCGTCAGGTTCAGCACATAGACCATGCGCTGGGCGCCGATCAGGTCATTGCGGCCCAGCACCTGGTTGGCAATCTCGGCCGGCTCGTTGCGCAGCACGAACACGCCGGTCGGGTCTGCGGCGGTGGAGATCAGCCCGCCCACCTGGGCAATGGCTTCCAGTGCCGAAAGGTCCTGGCTTTCGAACGGCACCCGCGCCTGGGCAGAGGTCGCGCCGAGAGCGGTGAAGGACCGGGTGTCCTCCTCCACCAGAATGCGGTCGCCGCCGCGCAGGGCGACGTCCAATTCTGGATGGTCAAACAGGTCCTGGAACCAGATCTTGCCCTTCTGGCTGCCGCGGATCACGGTGACCTGGGCGATCTCAGGCTGGATCGTCACGCCGCCGGCCTGGGCCAGCATTGCGGACAGGGTTCGGGTCGGGCGTTCGATCGGGTAGATGCCCTGGGCGCCCACGGAGCCGGTCAGGCTGACGGTGGCCCCATCGCCAGCCAGGCGGCGCACTTGCACCTGCGGGTCGGGGGTCTGGTCTTCGAGCTTGCTGGTGATGGTCTCGCGCAGCTGCTCCGGCGTGTTGCCGGAGGCGCGCAGGCGGCCGGCGTAGGGCACGAAAATATAGCCGGCGCTGTCGACCTGCACCTCTTCCAGCACGGTGGAGTTGGAGGTCTCGGCGGCCAGCAGGCCGTCATCGACGTTTTCCCAGACGGTCAGGCCCAGCACGTCGCCGGGGCGGATGGTGTCTGAGGTCAGCTTGCCCGCAGAGGTGAAGCTGGAGGCAAAGCCAAGCGCGGGAACCACTGCGGTTGCCCGGGCGACGCGGTCATTGACCGAAACGATGAAGGCATCGCCTTCGCGCTGCACCGAACCGGCAAAGATCTGGCTCTTGCTGGGGCCGACTTTCGGCAGGCCGCAGGACGCAGCAAGGGTCAATGCCGCCAGCATTGCCATGGGGCGCGCCCAGCGAAGGGGAACGGATATCACTGCTCGGTCTCCTCGACCTTTTATTGTTTGCCTCAAGTTTTACCGGCAAACTAACCGGCTGGCTGGAAAAAATCCAGTCTTTGGAAGGATCCGCTTCAGGTCACCAGCCGCAACTGTTGCCGCGGAGCCGCTGTTCCCAGCCGCAGCGCGTCATAAGGATCTTCGTCCGCCAGCATCATATCGGCGACCTGGCGCAGCAGCTGGCGCCGTCCATCGCGGGAATAATAGCCGCCCGGCACTTGCGAGGTTTCCAGCAGGAACCGCCGGTAATCCTTGTAGGCGCGGCTGTCGGGGCGGGAGGGCGCGGCAAAGAACTGGGCCAGCGGCTGTTCCGAAACGAACTCCGGTTTGCCATAGACAGCGCGCCCGAACACCCGCAAGGGAATGCCGCGCCACAGCACCTGCTGGCCGGCCGTGGAATTGACCGTCACCGCGCTGCGCGCTTCGTTCAAGAGCTGTGCCAGCTTGCCGCCGCGCACATAATGCACCCGCCCGGCAACGCCATGCTCCCGCGCCAGCCGCCGCAGGGTGCGGCGCACCTGGGCGCGGCCGTCTTCCAGCGGATGCGCCTTGATTACCAGGTGGTGGTGGCGCGGCGCGCCTTCGGCAAAGCCGGTGATCACCTCGGCCAGAAAATCCCCCATGCTGGTGAAAGGGGAATGCATCTGGAAGGAGCTGTCGTGCTCCAGCTGCAGCAGCGCCAGATGGTAGGGGAATCCGCCATTTCGGATGCGCCGCTCGGCCAGCCGCCGCTCCAGCGCCTGTGCGGGCATCAGTAGCAGGCGTTTGAGGTAAAGCTGGAATTCCTTGGTCACCGGCAGCGCCCGGTGCGGGCGGAAATTGCGGTATCTGCGGTTCTGGAACATCACGAACCAATGGTAAAGCGCGCCGTAGAACACGTGCTGGCGCATGTCGCCCCAGTGTGCAGGGGGCAGCGGCGCCTCCATGTCCGAGAGCGCCAGCGCTTCCTGCATCTCGGGAACCGTCATATCCATCAGCCGCGAATGGCCATTGGCGCCGCCGCGTTCATAAGTGACCCAGTAGGGCCGCAGGTAGCCTTCCTCGAACACATGCACCGCAATGCCGCGCTGCCGGGCGGTTTCAACCGCGGCGGCATGGATCGGGCGGGTGTCGCCGTAAAGCACGATATCGGTGATGCCGCGGCTCTCCAGCAGCCCGGCCAGCACCTCCGGCCAGTCCTGCTGGCAGCCGGTGAACGGGATATAGCTGTCCCTGCCGCGCCAGAATGCCTGGTCGCCGGCATTGAACCCCACCCGCGCGACCTCGCACCCTGCGGCCCGCAGCATCCGGCCAAGCGCGGCAAAGAACGGCCCGTGCGGGCCTTGCAGGAACAGGAAGCTTCGGTGTTTCACAGGGGGGCTTGGCATCACACGGGCGGCTGTACAGGGGCGTATTCGGGAATTGATTAACATTTGACTGGGGCGAAACTATGGCTGCGCCACCCGCAAAGGCAAGCCGGGGCTTGTGAAGGCTGCGCGGCTTGGCTACCTCTGCGGCAGGAATGACATATGACCTGCGGGGAGCGCACCCATGTTTACTGGCATCATCACCGATGTGGGCACCATTGCCGAGCTGGAGCAGCAGGGCGATCTGCGCGCCCGCATCCGCACGGCCTACGACACTGCCACCATCGACCTCGGCGCCTCGATTGCCTCGGACGGCGTCTGCCTGACGGTGATTGCCCTGGGCGACGATTGGTACGACGTGCAGATTTCGGCAGAGACCGTGTCCAAGACCAACTTGGACAGCTGGGCCGTGGGCAAGCGGGTGAACCTGGAGCGCGCCCTGAAGGTGGGCGATGAACTGGGCGGCCACATTGTCTCCGGCCATGTGGACGGTGTCGCCGAAGTGGTGGAAATGAAGGACGAGGGCGACAGCACCCGCGTCACCCTGCGCGCGCCAGAGGCGCTGGCCCGCTTCATCGCGCCCAAGGGCTCGGTTGCGCTGAACGGCACCTCTTTGACGGTGAACGATGTGGACGGCCGCGACTTCGGTATAAACTTCATCCCGCACACCAAGGAAGTCACTACCTGGGGCGATGTGAAGACTGGCGACCGCATCAATCTGGAAATCGATACCCTGGCCCGCTACGTTGCGCGGCTGCAGGAAGCGGGCTGAGCGGGCCCGCCCTTCATCTTTCGAAAATACTCCGGGGTGAGGCCGGAGGCCGAGGGGCAGGGCCCCTCAGCATCTTGTGCGTAGATGCACAGGACGCGTCCGGACGTCTGGTTGCCGTTTGCAGGACTGGCATTTGCCGCCGGCCTGGGCTATCTGGCTGGGAAAGAACCCGCAGTGCCAGGCGTGCTGCCCATGCGCATCGAAAGGCTGCCATATGAGCTTTGAAACACCGGGGCCGGTTGAGGCGCAATTGCGCGATGCCATCAGCCCGATCGAAGAGATCATCGAAGAGGCCCGCCAGGGCCGCATGTTCATCCTCGTGGACCACGAGGACCGCGAGAACGAAGGCGACCTGGTGATCCCCGCCCAGCACGCCGATGCGGCTGCGATCAACTTCATGGCGACCCATGGCCGCGGCCTGATCTGCCTGACCATGCCGGCCGAGCGGATCGAGGAACTGGGCTTGCCGATGATGGCCATGCACAACTCCTCGCGCCACGAAACCGCCTTTACCGTTTCCATCGAAGCCCGCGAGGGCGTGTCCACCGGCATCTCTGCCGCCGACCGGGCGCTGACCGTGGCCACCGCCATCGACCTGAAAAAGACCGCTGCCGATATCGCGACGCCGGGCCATGTGTTCCCGCTGCGCGCGCGCCGGGGCGGGGTGCTGGTGCGCGCGGGCCATACCGAGGCAGGCTGCGACGTCGCCCGGCTGGCCGGCCTCTACCCGTCGTCGGTGATCTGCGAGATCATGAGGGAAGACGGCACCATGGCGCGGCTGCCCGACCTGGTGGAATATGCGCAGAAGCACGGACTGAAGATCGGCACCATTTCCGACCTGATCACCTACCGCGCCCGCAACGACAACCTGGTGGTGGAAACCTCGCGCGAGACCGTGATCTCGGAGTTCGGCGGCGAGTGGGAAATGCGGCTGTTCACCGACCAGACCCACGGCATCGAACACGTGGTGATGATCAAGGGCGACATTACCACGCCGGAGCCGGTGCTGGTGCGCACCCATGCGCTGCATGAGGCGACCGACCTGCTGGGCCTCGGCCCGAAATCGGCGCGCCAGCTGCCGCGCTCGATGGAGATCATCGCCGAGGAGGGCCGCGGCGTGGTGACCCTGTTCCGCCAGCCGCGCAACGCGCTTTATGCTAATGAGGACGAGGGGCCGCGCACGGTGACCATCAAGCAGACCGGCATCGGCGCCCAGATCCTGTCGAGCCTGGGCCTGCATGAGCTGGTCCTGCTGACCGACTCGCCCTCGACCAAATACGTCGGGCTGGATGCCTATGGCCTGTCCATCACCGGCAGCCGCCCCATTCTGAAGGACGCTTGATATGGCTGGACATGAAACCCATTACACGCTGCCGCGCGCCGAGTTCGAAAAGCCGGTGAAGCTGCTGATCGTTGTCGCGCCGTACTACAAGGACATCGCCGACAACCTGGTTGCGGGCGCCGCAGCCGAGATCGAAGCCGCAGGCGGCACATTCGAGATCGCCGAAGTGCCGGGCGCGCTGGAAGTGCCGACCGCAATTGCCATCGCCGACCGCACCTCCAACTTCGACGGCTACGTGGCGCTGGGCTGTGTGATCCGCGGCGAGACCACCCATTATGACACCGTCTGCAACGACAGCTCCCGCGCGATCCAGCTGATGGGGCTGCAGGGACTTTGCATTGGCAACGGCATCCTGACCGTGGAAAACCGCAAGCAGGCCGAGGTGCGCGCCGATACCGCCGATCAGAACAAAGGCGGCGGCGCGGCAGCTGCGGCCTTGCATCTGATCGCGCTCACGCGTAAGTGGGGCGCCCAGACCAAAGGCATCGGCTTCAAGGCGCCCGCAGGGGCGTATCGGGTTGCCGGTTCAGACAACGGATCCACCAGCGCATGAGCACCCAGGACAGCCGCCCCAAGGGCAACGGCAAGAATCAGATGAGATCGGCAGCGCGGCTTTACGCCGTGCAGGCGCTGTTCCAGATGGAACACAGCGGCCTCACCTTCGACAAGGTGATCGTCGAATTTGAGGACCACCGTTTTGGCGCTGTCTACGAGGGCGATGAAATGGCGGAAGGCGACACCACGGTTTTCCGCAAGCTGGTGCGCGAAGCGGTGAACCATCAGGCGCGGATCGACCAGATGACCGACCGGGCGCTGGTGGCGAAATGGCCGATTGCCCGCATCGACCCGACCCTGCGGGCGCTGTTCCGCGCGGCCGGCGCCGAGCTGACCCAGTCCGACACCCCGCCCAAGGTGGTGATCAACGAGTTTGTCGATATCGCCCGCGCCTTTTTCCCCGAAGGCAAGGAGGCGAAGTTCGTCAACGCCGTGCTCGACCACATGGCGCGCGAGGCGCGGCCGGAAGCATTCTGAGCCGCCATCTGCCGCTGAATTGAGCTGAAAAAAGGGCGCGCCTCCGGGCGCGCTTTTTTCGTGCCGCCAAGGCGGGCAAATGGTGCGGCAAAATCCGCTCATTCCCTCCGGAACCGCTGGACGGCGCCGCAAAGGCTGCTAACCTCTTCTTGCATATCTGGAGGACTCAGATGCCTGAACTGGTGAAAATGTATATCCGCAACGTGGTGATCGGCTTTGGGATTGCAGCCGCCTTTGTGGCGGTTCTCCTGTGGTTCAACGTGGCGAACCTATGGTCGCTGGTCGCCGCCTCCGACGTTGGCCTGCTGGCTGTGTTCCTGTTGTGGTTCATGCACGGGATCGTCTTTGCCGGCGTGCAGTTCGCCTGGGCCGTAATGGCAATGGCGGAAAAGGACAGCGGCCCGCGCCGCGGCACCCCGGTGGCTCATGAATTCCAGCCGGTGCGTGTTCCGGCCGAGGAGCAATCCAGGCAGAAGCGCCAGCTGAACAGCGGCCGCTGAGCAGCGAAGACTGCCGAAATTCAGCCGCGCTTTCCGGACCGGAAGGCGCGGTTTTCTTTTGCGGGGCAGGAGAAGAAAAGCGGCGGGACCACCAGTCAACCGTGCGGCTTTGATTCCCGAGGACCTGTATATACAGGTGGGCGCCAGGTAAACGGACCAGGATCCGGACAGAGCCAGCTCCCTCGGAATTGCTTAAGGCCACCGGAATGCTGCCTGTCACGAGAAGGGCAGAACCCGCCAAGCCCGTAAGTAAGCCGACAAGGGCGCCGTTACAAGAGGGCCGGTGCTATCCATTGGCGATTCGCTGCGAAAGCGCGGGATTGCAATTTGTTCCCCAATTGTTCACATTTGTCCGCATGATGGAAGATCTGCAGCCTGGACAGAGACTTGCCCGCGGGGTGTCGCGTTATCTGCGGTCCCTGGGCTTTGCCCCGCTGGAGGAGTTCGTGCCGGCCCGCGGCTTGCGCGTCGATGTCATGGCGCTGGGCCCCAAGGGGCAGTTGTGGGTGATCGAGTGCAAGTCCAGCCGTGCCGACTACCAGTCAGACAGCAAGTGGGAGGGCTACCTGGAGTGGTGCGACCGCTACTTCTGGGCGGTGGACATGGATTTCCCGGCCGAATTGCTGCCCGACGGAACCGGGCTGATCATCGCCGACCCCTATGATGCTGAAATCATTCGCATGGCGCCGGAGGACAAGCTGGCGCCGGCCCGGCGCAAGAAGCTGGTGCAGAAATTCGCCACGGACGCTGCCCGCCGCCTGCAAACCCTGCGCGATCCGCGCCTGGGAAAGGACGGGCTGCTGCTGGGCGGGGCGGGCGAGGAACTGCCGGAGGCGTGAAGGCTAAGCCGAGGCTCACCCGCGCCTGCAGATGCCCCGGCTGCGTTGGCGCCCTTAGGCAGCTCTGGGTCCGCCGCGCGTCTGCGGCGCACCACGGTTCAACAGGGGGCACAGGGTGCTGGCATTACTTGATGCTGCGCGCTGCCTGGGCCGCGGCGCGGAGTTCGTCGGCAATCTCTTCGGCTTCCTCGGGGTCGAAGTCCATCGGGATCTCGACGCCGCCCGCCTCGATGAAAATCCGCACCATGCCCTGATCGGTCGGGCCGATCTGCATGTTTGCTTCCACGTCGCGTTCGGTATTGATGCCCATCTTGCACTCCACTGGCGGCCAGCCGCTTGAATGCCGGTGCTAGCCCGGCACAGGCTGAAACGCAAGCCGGGTTTGCGCTACACTGCCTGCATGAAGGATGTGACACTGCGCCGATTCGCCCCGACCGACATGCAATGGCTGGTGGCCCGCCACCAGGACCTCTATGCCCGCGAGGCCGGTTTCGACGACAGCTTCGGACCGCTGGTCGCCGATATCCTGCACAGCTTTTGCGCGGGCCACGATCCGGCCTGCGAAAGGGGATGGATGGCCGAATGCGGCGGCGAAAGGCTGGGCACGGTGTTCTGTATGAAGAAGGATGACGAGACGGCACAGTTGCGGTTGTTCCTGCTGACGCCCAAGGCGCGCGGCAAGGGGCTGGGCAAGCGGCTGCTGCGCGACTGCATGGAATTCGCCCGCGCCGCCGGCTATCGCGGCATGATGCTGAAAACCCACCAGAGCCACCGCACCGCCTGTGCCCTGTACCAGGCTTTCGGCTGGCAGTTGCAGGACAGCCGCCCGGTGCGCAACTATGGCCAGGATCTGATGGAGCAGACTTGGAGCCTGTCTTTCCAGAACGCAGAGGCGTGATGACGGCAGGACGCGGCGCCGCGGGAAAATTGGGTGTAAACGCAAGCGGTTGTGGATAACTTTCCGCTCCGGTTCCCGTGCCGGACGGAGCATTTGACGGCCGGAAAACGGCGCGGTTGTTTTCTGAAAAAGAATGGTGAAAAACCTCTTGCACGCCACTGGGGTGTGCTATAAATGCCCCCTCAGTGCCGCCTTAGCTCAGTTGGTTAGAGCGCTGGATTGTGGATCCAGAGGTCCCCCGTTCAAGCCGGGGAGGCGGTACCATAAACCTATTTATAAACAATATGTTACGATTGCCTCTGAGGTGTTGCAAGGCAACGTGAATTGGTGTGTAGCCATTGTGTAGCCATTGATTGTGCAGCTACTAATGCGAACAACGGGGTTTCTAGCCTTGTTTTACTGTTAGATGCTCAACAAGCAGGGAATGGTCTAAACAAATTCATCGCTTAGATACTCAGTAATACGGTTCACCACGGTCAGTGTTGGTCACTAGAGAGCATCTCCAAAGGTTTTGCCTCCCCGGGCAGTCCCCGCGCTAAAGTTTAAGCTCTCAAAGTAGTAGGCGAGGCTTGGAGTCTCAGTTGAGACGGAGTGCTCACTTGATCCCTTCGGATGTCTGCAATGGGGAAATACGTTTCTAGGCGGGCAGTGTCGTCGTAGTTCCGTTTTCATGAAGGAAAGGAAAACGGGAGTTTAGCGAAAACCGCTGACCGTTCGGAGTCTTCCTTCGCAAGGCACCGATCCCAAACTCTCGTGTGAACGAGTTTTTAGCCTGTAGAAGCACCCGCGTGATCTCACTGCGTGCTGGCACTTAAGATGGTCATACCTCAATGGCTTGCTGGACAGCGATTTTCTGCTGGACCTCTGTGTAAAGGTCAATGTCGACTTCCCCTGTCTGGATTTCCACGACCAGTGAGTATCTTGCTATGCAACGTTCTGCATCGACTTTTCGGTTTTCCTTCCACCAGCCCCCCACGGGGTAAACTGCGATAACACCCCGTTGAGCAAGGTCGTTTGCAGGGATGGTAAGTGTGTCAATTTGAAGGGAGCCTACGCTGCGGCGATTGTACCCAAAGCCCCATTCGCCACTGTCAGGGCCATTATCTTCTTTTTGATCATCCGTTGCAGTTCGCCCGATGCGCTGAGTGAATGCGTCTACTTCCTCGTCTGCCCCTTTAAGCGCAAAGCGTAGCCCATGTGATGCGTATCGGTTTTTCCGGCCTCGCGCGACTTCTGAAGGGTTGGGTTCAATGAATGTGCTCAGTGCAACTCGAAGAGTAACTTCCTGAGCGCCAAGGCTTCGAAGAGCCTCCTTGGGCCAAGGCAGGTCGAACAAGCGCATCTCATGCAGTTTACGCCCGGACTTCTTATTTTCGTATGGTCGAATATGATCTTCGGCGATCAACGTAATTGCGCTTCTGGCGCTGAGCCGTGCCCGGCCCAGGTCAGGTTGCCCGAATCCATACCTGGTGAATAGTACATCCAACGCACCTTTACGTGCTCTCATCGGCGCTGGTACGTGGGACCACATCTGATCTGTCCACCGCGCAGAGGCCACGTAAAGTGCTCTGATCGTCTCAGGCCAAAGGTCAGGATATTCAGCACGTAGAATTGCGAGTTCACGTGCAGCTAAGGCCGTTGCAGCACTGGTGTCGGAGATATGCGTGAAAAAGCGAACAGGAGCGCTTCGGCTTGTTGTGACAAGCATCAGGTCTGAATGCTGGTTCGGCGTTGTTGACAACTTATCATCAAACCAGTTGCCGCCCTCCAAGACGACGTCAGGTTTGATCGGCCAGGTCTTTGTCCAACTTGCAGTTCTGGACATGGGCGCCAGATCTCCGACTTTCGCAAGAGTGCTACCGTAGGTGGGTCCACCGATGCCATTCATCTCGGTCATGGCGCCGACTGCGATGGCGTTCCAAGCCTGTGCAGGTGACTCAACCTCAGCCTCGTCGTCGTCATCACAATTGGCAAGGTAATCGATCGTTCCACCGTGCTGTGGCGTGAGATTGCCAGCTGATACTACCAGTAGTCTTTGCTGGCTGACGATACCGGATCGGCCCGAGGCCAGTTGATCAAGTTCAGTAGACCATGATGTAGGTGCCCCGCTATGCGGGGTATCGTCTTCCGTGGTCGTAGCGAGAGCAAAGGTGCGTAGCCGATCTGGGTTCACTTCGGCTGCATCAATGCCTTTTTGTGTCCTATCCCCAAGCAGATGATGTGGGTTATGTCCCGCATCCGGTATGACTTTTGACGATTCCAGCCTATGCGGCACCTGAATTGGCGCAGTGCTGCCCAAGTGGGTCCTCAGATCGCCAAATAGAGTAAGGCCAGCCATTCTCGAACCATGCCCGTTGGTGTCATCGACGCCCCATCCTAGAACTGCTGCATGGCGGTCAGCAGCGTTCAAGGCAGGCTGAATAAGTGGATGCGCCAAGGATACGCCCGTATCAAGCAATGTGACATAAGAGCCCGTGTGTTGGTCTTCAGGGCGATAGTGAGTCCGAGCCAATACATCTTGAACCCAATCAGCCTGCTCCTCGGCGTCTAGCCCATCTACGAAGTCAATGATCGCGCCAGGTGGTGAAACAGACCGTACCGAACCTGTGCCATGTACAGTCCTGGCCATCTGACCAACACGTCCTTCAACAAGGACAACAGTATCTTCGGGGAATTTTAGGCGATCAGCAAAGACAGTCATACCCTCTTGTTGAGCCCGAGCCACGAATTGCTCCACTTCTTCAGGCTCTAACCAAACCTCCCAGGGGATTGGCGCAGGCGCCAGCGGGAAGGGCTTAGTTGGGTGCCGCCACAAATTCACTAAACCGGCGCGTTCTATAGCTCCGATACTGTTTGCGAGATCAGCATTCTTAGGTCGCGTCTGTCCTTCTTTGTTAGGTCGTCCGTCCTCGGTAGCGAATGCGTTTATTTTGGCCTTCAGCTTCGTGAGGCCACCACCTGCCTTGCTGGCCTTTACTACTGCTCGTCCAGGGAGCCGATGGTCAGGGTCAGCTCTTTGCATGTTAAGCAGCGCTAGACCGCTAACGTCGAACTTTTCTGGCAGGAAAGGTTCGCCAGGACGACCAACAATTTCAAGATAGGACGCGCTGGCCGCAGCGTCGACCGGCAACGCATCAATTGCGGCAATCAGGCTTTGAGCATGGGCTTGGCGATTAGGAACTTGTGAAGGTCGTGATGTTCCACCACCTCCCTTGCCTTGAAAGTTCTCAGACTTCGATACCCCATTAAGAACGATGTGAGGAAGAGTCCGGTCCACCAATGCTAATACCTAACGCCTGTAAGTCCCGTCGCCGACCAATTGAACGCAACAGATCAGCAGATGTTATGTTCGTTTTCGAGTCTAATACGGCTCTCCGTGCGGCATCCATCGCAGCCTGAACAACATCAGAGGATGAAAGGCCTTGAGCCTGCTCAACTACATCGTCCCAGATAACATTGGATAAATCAAACCCAATCAAACGACGCGACATAGCTTTCTGGATGGCTTCAGCTGTAGGGAGGTCGTACACTAAGACGAGATCAAAGCGCCGAAGTATTGCCTTGTCCAGAATACGAGGGAGATTGGTTGTCGCAACAATGAGGGACGGTCCAGTATCTTCTTCCATGAATTGCAGGAACGAATTCAGCGTTCGACGTGCTTCACCCACGTCGTTGTCTCCATCCCGTGCGGCTGCAAGGGCGTCAATTTCGTCGAAAAGGTAGACGCCGCGTTGAGTTCTGACAGCCTCAAAAATAGCACTAAGTTTTGATGCCGTTTCACCCATAAACTTCGAAATCAGACCGTGTAGCAGCACCGAGTAGAGTGGTAATTTTAGCTCTCCAGCTAATGCGGATGCGCTCAGGGTCTTACCTGTGCCAGGAGGCCCTGCCAGCAAGACCCGTTGTCGAGGGGCTAGCCCGTGCTGCTCTAGCATGTCGCGTTTGCGAAACTCTGTTACAAGCTGGTCGAGTTCGGCAGATACAACATCGGGAAGAATAAGGTCGTTTAGGCGGGCTTCTGGGTACGCGGTGCCAATGATCGAAGCCAACTCACCGCGTGGCTTCGCGATTAGTGTGGGGGAGGATGATTGCACCTTTGGCTTTTGACCAGCTTCCACCCATTGACGCAACTGTTCCGCTAGACGCGTATGACCCTTTTGCTCTTCCGAAGAAGCAAGCTGTAGGGCGAGATCGAAGAAACGCTCTTCGTTCCCCTCAACGTGGCTCTTTAAGAGCCCTATGAGTTGCTTCGCCGTGGCCACTAACTTCGTCTCCCAGTTGAGGGGCAGTTTACAACGTTTCTCGGGTAAAGCGACAGAGGCGAAACCCTATCTTTCATCTTAACTAACTGTGTTGCTACAGGACACGGCTACAACTGCAACTGATATCGCAGTTCCTGTCTAGCTCATCTCTCTTCAAGCGGCATCCTTGCAGCGAACACTGTTCGCTGCTCCGCGAGACTTTGCCCTACTTCCTGTTCATCGCCCACTTCGAGGTTTCATCAAAGGGCTGGGGTTTGTTCACAAACTAAAGAAGCAAACTTGTCGGGTTGTCCTCAAACAGGCTCGCTATCCTTACATACCTTTCCATTGTGGCTGCGGAAGCATGCCCTGTCTGGCGGCGTATCGCGTATTCCCTAGCACCAGCTTGAATTGCGCTTGTGACAAACCCTGCACGTAGTGAGTGACCGGAGTATTTCCCTGCATCGAGGCCAATGCGATCAGCATGCTTCTTCACAATTGTAGCCACTGACTCTGCTGCCAAGCGGGTGCGTCTTACCTTTCCTCCCTTTGTGCAAGAGCGGAACACCGGCCCGGTCTGCGGTTCGATTTTGCAGGACCAGGCGTCCAGATACTTGATCGGGCAATGACGCGTGCGCCCATACGCAATCGCGATCAACCGGCCTTGGCCAGCTTGATCCGTCTTGCTTCGTTTGATCGTGATACGGAAACCTGCCGGAACCTGGGCAATGTCTTCGAAATCTATTGCGACCAGCTCAGATCGGCGCAGGCCGCCTGCAAACCCAATCGTCAACAGGGCGGCGTCGCGTTTGCCAAGAGTGCTCTTTGGCATGTTATCTAGGATTTCCCGCAGATGCTCGATTAGGAGAGGGGCCACTGCCCGCTGGGGTTTTCCATGTAGCCGGGTCAGTCCTCGGATTGCAGAGGCCACGAGGCGGCTTTTTACGGGGTTTGGCGCGTGCCCAAGGGATGAATGTAGGGAGGACAGGGAAGCCAGCTGCCGCTTGATGGTGGCGACCGTGCAAATGTTTGCACGGAAGGCAATGAACGCAGCGATCTGCTCGGGCGATGATGGGATGGATCCACCCCACTTCAGAAAGCCCGTGATGTCGGATCTGTAGGCCCGTCGTGTGTTCGTCGCATAGGCCGCTTCTAAGAGGTCCTCTGGTCGAGTAACTTTTGGTGTATTTTCCTCTGACGGTCCGGGTAAGCCATCCATGATTTTTGCCTCCGATAATGGAAGGTTATCGGAGGTAAACGCGTACTGCGTCGGCCCGGCACTCATTCACCAGGTCAAACTCTTCTCGCAGGATGGCAAGGCCTTCAGGTGCAGCCCCTGCTGGAAGGCCCGGCCTGTTGTTACATGCCTCTTGCTTCAGTTGCTGGCCAATGCTCCAGTCCAGCCTTCGTTTGAGCTGGGAACTTTCCACACGGAAGACCAAGCCAGCAACGGTCTTGGCGGGAGATACGGCACCTGTGGCCCAGTGCCTGATGAATCTTCCAAGCCGGGGAGATCGCTTCAGAGCCAAGCGGAAAGCCTGCAAACCAATGCGAGTGTGACCATCCAGAACCCAGGAGGGCAGCCCATTGAGATCAACGGATGGTGGAAACACTTCGTCCATTTGTCTTGGAGTTTCTGGCAGATCTCGCGAAAGCAGCGCCATGTGAAGTGCCATTTCGGACTTAGTGCGCTGCAGGCCCAATGTTGCTGCGGCTTTGACACAAGGCGACAAGGTCGCTTCTGGCAAGCGTTCCAATAACAAGCACCAATCACGCACCCTCCTTGACGGGGTTGATGCAGGGCTAAGCTGCAATGCCGCTATCGCACGCTCATGGACAGGCGCAGAGGTCGATGAGGCGAGAGCTGCTCGCGCAGCTTCGGGCAACTCTGACACGTCTGCCTTGCAGCAGTTGTAATCATCATTTCCGATGGCATCGATCAAGTCGTCTGTTGTGCGGTCCTTAGCGGACGCGCACATGGCTGACACAAGGGCTAAACCGACCTTTTCGGGTCCGCCCAGGTTGCTGCGAAGTTGCCGGTCTCCTTCCGCCTGCAGAACTTGAGCAACGAGAGGTATGTTGGCCAGTCCAATATCTTCGAGCGCGATTATGCACAAACGCCTCCAAAACACTTGCTCATTAATCCGCAGGAGATACCAGGCAGCTTCTTCCGCCCTGCGAGTGTTTGCACGCCGGATAGCCTTCTGCAGCATCGACTTTGCTATGAAGGGATCCCATTGAAACCGGCCATCGAAGTCGGCACTTCGGTGCCGAGCCACAAGGGCTTCCAGATCACTCTTTGCATTTTCGAGAAAAACGTCTTCCAAGAACATCAGTGCCTCCATTTTCTGATGGAGGACAGGTTGCTTTGCCCCTTCTTCTTCGTGGCTAGGCGCTCAGCGAATGGCAATTTGAATGCGCCTGAATATCTCTCTTGTTTTCAGCAAGATGGGTTGTCGCGCAATCAGTCGAAAGTTGCCAAATAACCCCATTGGACCCGGGTTGGAAAAGCTACCCGCTGGTGGTGCTTTGACACGCCGTTGGCGGGTGCAAGAAGGACACCCAAAGGTATCCCTAAGTATCCCCAAAAAAAAAAAAGTGTACCTAAGGCAGGGGCAGTTTTCTGTTTGTGGGGTGCAGTTTCTAACGGCTCAGAAGCCGGAACCTGGCAAAATTCTGTGTCATGCGCGACGGTGAATGGCGTGGCTGCGCGGCATGGAGCTTGTTGAACCAACTGTCGACCTGGCGTCACCCTGGGCCTGCCGTGTGTTCATTCGCAGGCTGATTTACACTACGGATGAGATCGACAGGACTTTTCCGCTGGAATCTTTAATTATTCGGCAGTGCGGTCGACCTCGGGGCGAAGCGTGGCGTGTCGGCTGGAAGCGGTCAGTGCACGAATGGCATGCGGTGAAAAGCCAGCTCGGCATCATGCTCGAGGCACGCTTCCAATTGGCGTAAGAAAACGCGCCAGGGCACAAAACTCCGCACAGTCTCAATACCGCTGAGCTGGTGAAAATGATCATTGCCGCTGGCGTTTCCGCGCTCAAGCTTCAAGGCTTCTCTAAACTCGAAATTTTTGAACTACGTAGGCTGACACACACTGTCTCAACCAAGATCACACCCCATGATTTGGCCAGCCTCCGCACTCTTGCTGACAAGCTGGCCCCGACATTCTCTATGGCTTCTTGGGGAATGCAAGATCACACATGACCGACGCCATTTTGACTTCTGAGTTATTGATCGACATTAGCGGGAAATGATCCATAACCACGGGTAAACCATAGAACTTTGTGAAGCCAGCATAGCCCCCATAGGCATTTTTCCCATTCACCTCTCCGCAAACAATCTCTTGTGCACCTTTTTTTACAAAGAAAACGTCCCTAATCATCACGCTGTTTGGGTCTCTAAGATTCTTAGCGACATCGCGTGTGATGACTTCCAGGATTTTTTCGTTGGTGATAGGAGATCGCGCGTCCAGTGATCTACTGTACATGTACAGATAGACACTCTCAGGGTCGCTTTTGCTCCCGTATTTCTCAGAGAACTCTTTCAATGCGCGTCTTGTCGCCGGACCTATCCGCCCGTCAGTCCCACCTGGATCAAATCCGTGGTCTTTCAAAGCGATTTGAAGGGCAAAAGCCTGATCTAGCGTCAGAGCATTGGCGAGCCTGGGTGCAAGACTGATGATAAGACAAACCGCGAAAATAAGGGCAGATCGAAACACTTTAGCTTCCTCACTTAGGTACTTTGAAAACTCACTTAGGTACTTTGAAAAATCTATCAGAAAATCGCAGGCAGCACAAAGACGCCAACTCGGCGAATGCGTGAGTTCGTATCTCTTTCAGAAAGAAGCAATGCTGTGCTGTGACCGCCGAGTGACCCAAGCTCGGCGTTTCGATACTGCCGCCGCTAGGTGGTCAGGAACTACCGGCGAATGCCATGCCACAGCAGCAAGCAATGTTAACGTTGTGCTATGTGGAAAGCGCGGGACTGCAAATTCTGTGCTTGGCATTAGCTGATCCAGTGAACGTTGCCTGTCGGGAGACCGGTAAACCTTGCAATGTCAGTTGTCTGTGCGTGTCTGTCGTTAAGTGCGGGCGCAGAGTTCACTGTGCAAATGTTTGCACGGCCTTCTTTGTGAGCTTGGTCGCTTTGGCTTGACCGAACTCTGGGGGCAAATACGGGCTGCCGTATTTCTGCATCCCCGCTCCCATGTCGAATATCTTGCCCTTCTTGGACACCTCAACGTCCCTTCTTGGCCCTTTCTTGGGCGGGATCAGATCCTGGCCTTTCTGAGCCAGTTTGATGCCCCCTGGAGACGCTTTAGAAGCCGCGTAAAGCCCCTTACTGGGCTTTTTGATGGTAGGGGTGCCCGAGGACCCTTTCTTCCCGCTCTGGGCCACTACAGCGTCCCTGACGATATACGCATTCACCAGGATGATCCCGAGATCGGGCCGGGTCGGCATTTGCTTGTACCCCTTCTGGTCCTGAACAGCATCCGCGATGTAGGTCCAGCGTTTGAACAGCACTTCCACGAAGGTCCCGCACTGCTCCTCTGTGGCCTTGTCCATTCCGAGCCTGGTGACGATGTGCCCGACCTTCCCCATTTCCACCGAAGTGAAAGGGCCGATCTGAGATCCGAACTGGGTGTGCCACCAGAACCTCCACCACTGCATGAAATGCTGCCGGGGTGTTTTGCTTGCTGCCTTCTCCGGAGTGTCCTGGTTCTGGAACATCCCTTTCAGGGTATCTTCTACATTGGGCATAGCCTGCTCCTTGGGTGCCTCCAGCTCGCTGGGGGCCTTAACAATGTCTTCTGCTGTCTTAGTGTTGTCTATTGTATATAGGGTGGAACCATCTGGTACCTCTCCAGTGGAACCATCTGGTTCCCCTTCAGTGGAACCATCTGGTACCCCTGCACTCGTGAAAAGTGTAAAGCAATTCGAGAGATCACCCAGGCTCGGAGCAATGGGGCGGGACAGGAGAGAGGTCAGCCGGGACCGGAGACTTTCCCTGTCTTCTGCCGGGAGGCTGGAATAGGTCGTCTGCCTGGAGAACACCCCTTTGAGAAGCCCTACGATAGCCGCCCCAGTCGCGGAGAGGGCCGTGTGCAGGGTGTTCCGGCTGCCGAAGATGAATTGCCCCGTGTCGATCAAATGGGCGTCTCTCAGGTCCTTGAGAGCTTTCTTCACCTGGATGAACGTGAGGCCTGTTTCCTTGGCCCATTCCTTCCGGGACTTGGCCACCCATTTCTGGTTCGTGCGTTCGATGGTGGCCATCGGGACCCAGAACAGGATCCGGGCCAATAACTGCTTCGCCCGGTCCGTGCTAGTCAGAGGATAAGCTGCTTGGAGGTAGGAAAGGTGTTTAGGGCTTATTGCAGAAGTATCGACAATCATGCCCTTCTCCTCAGATTGGAGGGTATCGGCGGTTAAGTTGCCGCTCAAAGGCATCAGACCGCAGTGCCACGCCTGCCACCAACTAGCCCAGATTCAATTACTGCTTGTAGGTCGGAAACGCGGTAACGAACCCCTCCGCTCGGAAGTCTGATGTATGGATATTGGGGGGCAGTTCCTTCAGCTTTTGAAGTATAGCGGTCATTATGAAGGAAGGATGCAGATAAGCCGATTATCGCCGCTGCTTCCTTAGTAGTTAGCAACGGTTCTATGCCCGCAACGATTTGGGGGTTGTGCAGTTTCAATTTGGGCAATTTGAAGCCTCCAAAGATCAGTTCGCGTGTGCGCTCTCGCGCGGTTCAGCGAACAGGCCAGCCGTAGCCGGACCCTCCTTGGTACTTCCAGTTCGTCCCTTATACTTACAGTCATTTACCCCTGTTTTCAAGCAGGCGCAGCTTAATCCTGCTTGGCTAAGCGGTCTAGTTCATCACTTATCATTTGAGTGTATGGCCGGAGCGTCTCTGGATCGGTGCAAGTAAGGTAGTGGCTTAGAGTTACGTCCCCTGCGGACGAGTGGTTGAGCATCCTCTTTAGCATGCTGTACGGGGTTCCCACGCGCTCAGCCTGGATGGCAAATGTCCGGCGCAAATCGTGAAGAGTGAAGTTGCAGGACGAGGCCTCACGCAGTCTTGCAACGCTTTTGCGAGGGTCGAAACGGGTTGACGCAGCAAAGACGGCTTCAGCTCTTGGCGCTGCGTTCCTGCGCCTTTGGAGGATCTCGTGTGCTTGCCAAGACAGTGGTAGCGTAAGCGCGCACCCGTTCTTCGCCATCTCCGCCCGAACGGTGATGGTCTTGGCGTTTAAGTTCACGTCAGACCAAAGGAGTGTTGCAGCCTCATTGCGGCGCAAGCCAGTCCGCACGATTAGTTCTGCGAAATCGCGGAAGCGCGGGTTGTGTGACTTCTCCAAAGCCGAAAAAAAGCCAGGGAGCTGGTCGTTCGTCAGATGGTTCTTTCGGCAAACAGGCTTGTGCCACTTTCCAAGGTCTTGGAGCCGCTGGCAGGGGCACTCGGGTAAGACGTAGGTGCCCGCGTCTGTAGCTGAATACGCACGAGCAAAGCGGTAGACCGCTCGGAATACTCTGAACGCCCCGTTCGCGACTTGAGGGCTGCGCTCCTTTGTTAGCTTGTCGAACCGCTTCACTACGGCTGCCGGAGTAATGGCCTTAAGTTCCTTGTCTAACCAATCCGGAAAGTTTGAGTGCAGCCGGGCTCTATACTCGCTAGTGGTAGCTGGCTTTAGGTTGCGGGACTTAAGATGTTCTTCCAGTGCTGCATTTAAAGTCATGCTCCTGGCCCTAGCCTCAGCCTTCGCAGCGTTCGGATCAATGTCGGAGGCCATGCGACCAAGTTCTTGTTGCGCTCTTTTGCGGGCCTCAGTTACTGGCAGTACTCCGACAGAAGCGATCGTAACCCGCCGTTTGCGGCCACTTACGCGGGCCTCAGCAATGTAGCTTTTGGCGGATTTTGTTATCCGAACACCAAAGCCAGGGAGCTTGGAGTCATAGTAGATTCTCTGCCCGGTTTCCGGGTTTGGGAGCGCGTCTATCACGCTTGCGTTTAACAAAAGCCGAGGCATGCTCAAACCCTCCATGGTCTTCTCATGTAGCCACAGTGTAGCCAAAAGGCCGGGAAACCGTTGGAAGCTACGGGAACACGGTGTAACGGCTAAGGCAATGGGTTTGCGCGCTTTTTGGGGGGATGTGCAATGTCCAGGAAAACAAAGGAACCTATCATTTTGTGATTGTGGATCCAGAGGTCCCCCGTTCAAGCCGGGGAGGCGGTACCATCCTCTCTCACAGATTTGCCTGCCTTTTGTGCTCTTTTGCGGCTGCATTAGAGCAAAGCGCGTGCTGACGCCTGCCATTTGCGCAGAGCGGCTCCGGCCATGCGGTGCCATTGACAAGGTGGCCGGCGGGCGGATTTTCACTTTTTACAGGGGTATCCCGGTGGCGGCCCGCACAAGTTCAGCGCAGCGGAAGCTGGCTTTCGGGTGCTGGCAGGAATGGCCGCGCGGCGGCCGGCCGGAACCGGGTATTGCCTGGACGGCGGAAGCATACCGCCGCCCCGGCGGAGGGCTTAATCTGCTGGACCGGTTGTCGTCGTCGTTGTTGTCGAGCTGTCATCGTCGTCAGCAATCACAACCAGAAGCAGGGCGCCGCCGACAACAGCCGCGGTGGCTTCGGCAGAAAGGCCGGTCTCAGGCAGCCCGGTGGTATTGGCCTGTGCCACGGTCTGGGCACCGGGAGCCTGGCATGTGACCTGCAGCGAGCCGTTCGCAAGATAGGTGGCAGAGACAGGCGTTCCGGCACCGCAGGCCAGGCGCCGCTTGGCCTCTTCCAGTGCCGGATCCGCCTGGGCAAATGCGGCCTGGCTGGCGAAAGTCAGCGGAATTATCATGGTGATTGCCTGCAAGATACTGGTACGCATGGGAAAAAGCCCTTATGATTTGTGAACACTTTTAGGTTAGCCAGCGGCCGGCTGCCAAGCAACATAACGCTGCAACCGCGGCAGGGCCCCGGCAAAATGCCGCGCAGCGGTGCTAAGCGATAAGCGGTTTCGGGCCACTGCTAAGAGTCTTAGTGAGGGTGAGGACATGTTCAAGGCAGCGATAAGCAGTGTGATTGCAGGGGTTTCCAGCCTGGGGGTCGCTGCGTCGCCCGTCTTGGCTCAGGCGCCCGGGCCGATTGTCTACTCAGTTGTGGTGCCGGCCGGGGAGTTCGGTTCCGCGGCGTATTTGGCAGAGCTTCTGGGAACTCTGGCCGCGGCCAAGGCCTTTTGCCGGGCCACCGGTGATTCTGCGCTTCAGGTGGATTGCTTGTCGGAACGGCTGGAGACCGCGGCCGACGGCATTCCCCAGGGCACCGACTATGACGAGGTGCGCGGGGTGCTGCAGGACACGTCAGCGCGGCTGAAACGGCTGGCCCGCCAGAACAGGGATCCGGGCCGGGGCCGGGTGACTGTCACCAGCTCTGCGAACCCGGCTGAACGCACCGCCCGCCCGCTGACCCCGGTGAGCGCCGCGGCCCAGGCTGCGGTGAACCAGGAAGCCGCCCGTATCCTCGAGGAAGCCGCAACCGTTCTCTTGCGCAGTGCCGAGGCCGCTCAGGAGCGCCAGACGCAATATGCCCAGATTGCCGAAGCAATCGATTCCAACAAGGTGCTGCTGAGGTCCTGACCGGACCCGGCTCAGTCGGCGATCTGAATGTCCTGACGCAGCGCGCCGGACTCGCGGTCGAAGATCAGGATGCGGTTGTCCCGGCTGACAATGGCGATCCAGCCGCGCCCCAGCGTCACCGCTTCGGCTTCCACGCCCTCGGGCAGGGCGATTTCTGCGGGAAGCGGTGCCTCATTGCCTTGCAGGCGGATGACAAGCAGCGAGATTATCAATACAAGCCCGCCAATCATCACCACCGTCAGGGTGGTCACCAGCCGCCGCAGGAACCGGATCTGCGGCGGTTCCTGTTGGATTTCGGTCTCGGAAGGATCAGTCATGGGCAGCCGCCGGATTGAATTTGTCATCGCGGAAAACCCGCCTAAGCGGCTTGATAAAGCGGTTTCGCGCGATGTGCCAGAGGAGGCGTCGCTGTCGCGCACCCGTCTGGCCCGGCTGATCGAGGAGGGCGCGCTGACGGTCGACGGCGCCGTGGTGCAGGATGCCAAGGCCAGGGTCGAAGCGGGCGCGCTGATCGCCATTGCGGTGGAGGAGGCCGAGGACAGCCACATCGGCCCCGAGGATATCCCGCTGGAGATCGTCTATGAGGACGATGACCTCATCGTCATCAACAAGCCTGCGGGCATGGTGGTGCACCCGGCACCGGGGTCGCCCTCGGGCACGCTGGTCAACGCGCTGCTGCACCATTTCGGCGGCAACCTTTCCGGCGTCGGCGGCGTCAAACGCCCCGGCATCGTGCACAGGATCGACAAGGAAACCAGCGGCCTCCTAGTGGTGGCCAAATCCGACGCTGCCCACCAAGGCCTGGCGGCGCAGTTCGAGAAGCACACGGTGGAGCGTTACTATCAGGCGGTCTGCTACGGCGTGCCGGATGGCAATGATCCCCGCCTGCGCGGGGTGAAGGGCGCCAGCTTTGAACCCGGAAATATTCTCAAGCTCACCACCCAGCTGGCGCGGCACAAGACCGACCGCCAGCGCCAGGCAGTGCTGTTCCAGGGCGGCCGCCACGCGGTGACCCGGGCCCGGATCTGCGAAAGCTTCGGCAACCCGCCCTCTGCGGCGCTGATCGAATGCTGGCTGGAGACCGGCCGCACCCACCAGATCCGGGTGCATATGGCCCATGCGGGCCACGGGCTGATCGGCGACCCCACCTATGGCGGCCGCCGCAAATTGGCTGCCAAGGCGCTGAGCCCGGCGGCGCAGGCCGCGGTGCAGGCTTTCCCGCGCCAGGCGCTGCATGCGGCGGTGCTTGGGTTTGATCATCCGGTGACCGGAGAGGCTCTCAGATTCGAGGCCCCGCTGCCGCAGGACATGGCCGGTCTGCTGGCGGTTTTGCGCCAGTAAACTGACAGCAAATAAGCGTGTTCCGTCCTGTGATGCAATTCACAGACGAAAAGACTCGGGCTAACATAGAAGAATTCCTTAAGCGGTCCTTGAAAAGGGCTTAGCGCTAACACATATGCGCTAATGTTAAGTCCTTATACATTTTGGGAGGGACACTTTATATGGCGAATTATGCAAACCTGCCTGCCCCGACGCCCGAAGGCGGCCTGAACCGGTATCTCCAGGAAATCCGCAAGTTTCCGCTATTGGAGCCGGAAGAGGAATACATGCTGGCCAAGCGCTGGGTTGAGGAACAGGATGCGGCTTCGGCGCACAAGATGGTAACGTCCCATCTGCGGCTCGCGGCCAAGATCGCCATGGGCTACCGCGGCTACGGCCTGCCGCAGGCCGAAGTGATCTCCGAGGCCAACGTCGGCCTGATGCAGGCGGTGAAGCGTTTCGACCCGGAAAAGGGTTTCCGCCTGGCAACCTACGCCATGTGGTGGATCCGCGCCTCGATCCAGGAATACATCCTGCGCTCTTGGTCGCTGGTGAAGCTGGGCACCACCTCAGCGCAAAAAAAGCTGTTCTTCAACCTGCGTAAGGCAAAGGCCCGCATCGGCGCGCTGGAGGAGGGCGACCTGCGCCCCGAAAACGTCGCGCAGATTGCCAATGACCTTGGCGTGACCGAGGAAGAAGTGATCTCGATGAACCGCCGCATGTCCGGCGGCGATGCGTCCTTGAATGCCACTGTCGGCTCCGAGGGCGAAGGCACCATGCAGTGGCAGGACTGGCTGGAAGATGAAGACGCCGACCAGGCCGGCGACTACGAAGCCCGCGATGAGCTGGAAGCCCGCCGCGAGCTGCTGGCAGAGGCGCTGGACGTGCTGAATGACCGGGAGAAGGACATCCTGACCCAGCGCCGGCTGATGGATCAGGCGGTTACCCTGGAAGAGCTGAGCACGCAGTACAACGTCAGCCGCGAGCGGATCCGCCAGATCGAGGTGCGCGCGTTTGAGAAGCTGCAGAAGAAGATGCGCGACCTGGCGATGGAAAAGGGCATGCTGACCGGCGCCTGATATCCGGAATTGGCAGAAAAGTTGAAAGGCGGTGCAGTGCACCGCCTTTTTTGTCACCTGGCAATGATGCTGGCTTTACGGCAGTGGGGCTGCCGCAACGTTTCGCGTGCGAAGCATCGGGTCAACAACGCTGACCCGGAGAGCTGGCGGATGCTGGCGGTAAACCTGTCTGGCACGGGCCTGGCGGAATGCTTGGTGCGCGGCTGGATAGGGCGGCTGGCAGAATCGCTGGCGGACTGTGCTGGGCGCGGCTGGCTGAAATCACTCTGGTTGCTGGCGAAGCTTGCTGTCTGGCTGCCCTGACGGGTGGCTGGAGCGCTGGCTGCTTGCTGCCGGTGATTCTGGCTTGCTTGCAATTTCTGCATTCTGTGTAGCTGGCAGCCGCAGGGCGGTCAATGGAAAATGCAATAAAATCAAATAGTTGACAGAATTGCTCGGAAATTGCCGCCAGCTGCCTCTGGTCAGGCCTCCCTCCCGCTCCTAAATTCACATTCTCTGGCACAGGAGGAAGGGTCATGGCAGGCGGCTGGGCGCAGGACGGCGCGGTGAATGAGCAGATCGAGGCGTCGATCAATGATGAGCTTGCACGGATGAAGGCCCAGAAACGCCCGGTGGGCGAAAGCCTCACCCATTGTGCCGAATGCGAGGAGCCGATCCCGGAAAAGCGCCGCATTGCCATTTCCGGCGTCAAGCTCTGCATCGACTGCCAGCAGGAGCGCGACGGCGCCCATCAGGCTCGCGGCGGCATCAACCGGCGCGGCTCCAAAGACAGCCAGCTGAAATAGCTTTGCCCGCCTCCGGTCAGGTTGGTTTGCCGTCCGGTACGCGGGCGGGCGCGGGCGCAAGGCCGTTAGGCGGGCAGTAGCGCAGCATGGGGATCAGGCGGCCTAGCCAGCGCAGTTTGCCGTGCTGTTCGATCCACAGCGCATAGGCGACATAGGTTGGATCCTCGGACAGGTGCTTTTCCTCGGCCTTGGCACGCAGGAAATAGATTCCGTTGATGCCCAGCAGCAGCAGGCAGTGGCGCAGCGCCTCGGCGGCGCCTTCGGTGGTGAAGAAGGGCACCGACAGCAGCCACCAGGAGATGTTCTTGAACAGATACGACGGGTGGCGGGTCCAGCGGTAGGGGCCGTTGGTGATGATGCCGCGGTGGGTCAGGTTGGAAAACCGGATGCCAAAGGAGGCATTGGCCCAGGCCCACAGCACCTTGGATGTGATGATGGCGGCGCCCCAAAGGAACACCCAGGCCCCCCAGCTGCCTCCGAACATGTCCAGCCAGCCGATGCCGTCGTTGTACTCCAGATACTTGCGGCCGATGACGGAAAAGAACGGCACATACATCGCCAGGGTCACGACCCAGCCCCAGAACAGCGGGTTGCAGGAGCGGATATGCGAATTGGTGAGCCGCAGGGTCAGAACATAGCCGATGCTGACAAAGGCCAGGTCGACACCTACCGCCAGCCGGCCGGTGTAGCTGACAAAGGCGGGAAAGCTCTCCACCGCCGCGGTCAGCGGGGTTTCCAGCAGATAGGCGGCATTGCCGCTGAAATAGACAAACATCAGCGGCAGAAAGAACCCCTTAATCAGCCAGCCGAGGCCGAAGTCCAGCAATGCTGCCCGCTCCGCCAGGGGCAGGCGGCCCAGAAACAGATTGCCGGCTTGGAAATAACCGTCCTCTGGCGCGTCCATCCAAAGATCGGCGGCGATGAAATAGGGAACCGCCAGAAACAGCAGCACCGGGAGGCAGGTGCGGCATGCCTCCCAGAACGGCGCGTAGAAAGAACGGTGGTACTCCGGAAACAGCCAATAGGCCGCGGCGATCACGGCCAGGGTGCCCCAGAGGCCGATCAGCTTCACCAGGATCCGGGGCCAATTGATGCGCTGCCATTGCAGCACTGCAGGCTGCACAAGCCCGGCTGTTTTATGGCGGTACACCCGCAGCACCAGGACTTCATGCGCCATCATCGGCAGCGCGGTGGCCAGCATCGCAAAAATCCCGGCCTCGACCCGTCCGGTTCCGGTGCCCCGCATCAGGATCAAGGCGGCAAAGTAGCCTGCAAGGCCGAGCAGCATGGTGACCTGGCTGGTCGCTGAGACTGGCGGGGCTGATCTGGGGTGTTCACTCATTCTGCTCGAACCGGATGCTCATTCCGTTGCCACATGATGCTAGCCCGCGCCCGCGCGGTTTCATCTTTTTTACTGCGGATTGCCTGCAGGAGCGTGCCGGAGGTCAGTCAGTTGAAGTGAGTGCGGGCAGGGGGACGCCTGATCCTGGCAGAGCCGGTGCGGTACGGCACTCCGCCCTAGACTGCGGGCTTTCATCGCTTTCTGCGCCGCAGCCAGCGGCGGATCAGCTTTATGTCCATGGCGGCGACCAGCACGCCAAGCGGGATCATCCAGAAGCCGAGGACCGGCAGGAATCCGAATATCCCGCCCAATATCAGCAGAACCCCCAGCAGCAGCCTCAGCCCGGGCGGAACCCGGGCGCGCACCCAGGCAAAGAACGGGCGGAAGCGTTCTTTCAGGGAGGGGTTTCGCGTCATTCAGCGGCCTTTCAGCTCCATTCTCAGAATATGCTGGGGGCCGGCCAGTCCGTGGGGGTGGATACCGCCGGTATCCTGAAATCCGCCCTTCAGATAGCAGCGGATGGCACCGGGGTTCTGCAGGTTAACTGTCAGCACCACTGCGCCGCGGCCGGGGTAAAGGGCGGGCAGATAGGTTTTCAGGGCCGCCGCTGCGGCGGTGGCAAGGCCTTTGCCCTGTTCGCCTCGGTCGATCATAAAAGCTCGCAGGCCCAGGTCTTGCGGCGCAGCGAAGCTGTAAGTCTCATGATACAGCCGGTCTATCTTGAAAAAACCGGCCGCGCCGCTGCCGTTGAGGATGGCGTGGAAATCCACGCCATCCTCATCTTCTTCAAAGGCCTGCGCCACGGTCCCGGAAAAGCGGGTCTGATCCGGCTCCACCTGAATATGGCGCACCAGGTCAAACTCGCTGCGGGCCACCGGGCGCAGGCTGAGGGCCATTACTCCTCCATCGCCTCCAGCTCATCAATGAAGCCGGAGATCATGCTGAGGCCCTTGTCCCAGAATTTCGGATCGGTGGCATCGAGGCCAAAGGGCGCCAGCAGCTCCTTGTGGTGCTTGGAGCCGCCCGCCTTGAGCATCTCGAAATACTTGTCCTCGAAGCCCTCTGCACCGCTGGCGTAGACAGAATAGAGCGCGTTCACCAGCCCGTCGCCAAAGGCATAGGCGTAGACATAGAAGGGCGAATGCACGAAGTGCGGGATATAAGCCCAAAAGGTCTCGTACCCGTCCATGTATTCAAAGGCTTCGCCCAAGCTTTCCGCCTGCACCGACATCCAGATGGCGTTGATGTCATCCGGGGTCAGCTCACCCTCGGCACGGGCGGCGTGCAGCTTGCATTCGAAGTCATAGAAGGCGATCTGGCGCACAACCGTGTTGATCATGTCCTCGACCTTGCCCGCCAGCAGCACCTTGCGCTGCTCTTTGGTTTCGGCCTTGTCGAGCATCTTGCGGAAGGTCAGCATCTCGCCGAACACGGACGCGGTCTCCGCCAGGGTCAGCGGTGTGGAGGAGAGCATCTCGCCCTGTTCCGCCGCCAGCACCTGGTGCACGCCGTGGCCCAGTTCATGCGCCAGGGTCATCACGTCGCGCGGCTTGCCCAGGTAGTTCAGCATCACATAGGGGTGCACGTTGGTGACGGTCGGATGGGCAAAGGCGCCGGGGGCCTTGCCGGGCTTCACGCCGGCGTCGATCCAGCCTTTGGAGAAAAACGGCGCGGCGATCTCCCCCATGCGGGGATCAAAGGCGTCATAGGCCTCCATCACGGTCTTTTCGGCCTCATCCCAGCCAATCGTGCGGGTGTCTTCCAGCGGCAGCGGCGCGTTGCGGTCCCAGACCTGCATCACATCCAGCCCCAGCCATTTGCGCTTCAGCTCGTAATAGCGGTGGCTGAGCTTGGGGTAGGCGGCAACCACCGCCTCGCGCAGCGCCTCGACGACCTCGGGCTCGACGTCGTTGGACAGGTGGCGGCCGGTCTGCGGGCTGGGCATGCCGCGCCAGCGGTCGATGATTTCCTTTTCCTTGGCTTGCGTGTTGTGGACGCGGGCAAAGGTCTTGATGTTCTCGCTGAACACGCGGGCCAATTCGCGGGCCGCGGCCTCGCGTTTGCTGCGGTCCTGTTCGGTCAGCAGGTTCAGTGTGCCCTCGATGTTCAGCTCTTCGCCGTTCACGGTGAAAGTGAGGCCCGCGATGGTCTCGTCGAACAGCTTCTCCCAGGCGTCGCCGACGATGCCGAGATCGTGCATGAACTTCTCCAGCTCGTCCGACAGCTGGTAGGGTTTCATCGCGCGGATGCGGCGGAACACACTGGCATAGCGGGCAAGCTCCGTATTGGCGGCCAGATGCGCCTGCATCGCGTCGTCTTCGATCCGGTTCAGCTCCAGCGTGAAGAACACCAGGGGGGTGGTGGCGATGGTCACCTTCTCCTGGCAGTCGGACAGGAAGGCGGCGCGGTCGGCGTCGGTGGTCAGCTGGTAATAACGCAGGCCCGCAAAGGACATGATGCGGCCGGCGATGTTGTTGATCTTCTCGTTGCGCTGCACGCATTCCAGCAGCCCGTCTGCATCCAGATCCGCCAGCTTGCCCTCGTAATCGGCGGCAAAGGCGGCGCATTCCTTCTCCAGCCAGTCCAGGTCGCGGGCCAGTTCGGGGGCGTCCTCCGACGCATAAAGATCGCTGAGGTCCCATTCCGGCAGATCGCCGAGGCCGCCGGAACCGGCAGTGGCATTTGCGTCGCGAACGGGGAAGGGAAGCTGGAACATGGGGGCTCCTGTCATGAGAAATGCTTTGACCCAACATCTAAGGGCGGGCTTGCGGGATCACAAGCAGCCGGGTGCGGAACCGGGAGAGAATGACAAAAGCGGGTAAGGGCCGGGTAAACGGTGCGTGCGCAGCCCGCGCAACGGGGCAGCAGAGTGTCAGCGGCTGTACTGGTCAAACAGGCGGCACATGCGGGAAAACACGCGGGTTCGGATTTCCGGGGTTTCCATCATCACCTCGTGCTGGGCGCCCTTGATCAGCTCCAGCTCGCCGCCCGGCCAGCGGTTCATGCGGTCGTGAACCGCCTCTGGATTGACGATCTGCTCTTCGGTGCCCAGGAAGGTGATGCAGGGCAGGGCAGGCGAGGGCATGGCTGCCAGTTCGGCGCATTCCTGCAGGCTGACACGCAGCCATTGGATGGTGGGGCCGCCAAGCGCCAGATCGGGCTGGGCCGCCAGCTGGGCATGCATCAGCCGGTACATCTCGGGGTCGGTGGTCAGCGTGTTGCCCTCAAACGGGGTGATCTGAACATACTGGTCCAGCGCGGTGGTCGGCAGCAGCCGTTTGTCCAGCCGCAGATACGGCGCGATGCTGCCCAGGAGGCTGGCGAGCGGCCGCAGCAGCGGTGGGATCTGGATGCCCCACATCGGGCCGGTGAAACAGCAGGAGTTGACCTCCAGCCCCTCGATCAGCGCCCGCAGGCCGATGGCGCCGCCCATCGAATGGCCAACCAGGTGCCAGGGCTGGGGCAGCTCCAGCTGCGCGGCCAGAGCGGCCAGCGCCTGCACATCTTTCTGAAAATCGGTGAAATGCCCGACATGGCCCAGCCGCCGTTCCGCCAGCATTCGCCCGGACAGCCCCTGGCCGCGCCAGTCAACCGTCAGGGTGGCATAGCCGCGGGCGGCAAACTCCGCCGCGGCGAGCCCGTATTTTTCGACATACTCGGTGCGCCCCGGGAACAGCAGGACCGTGCCCTTTGCCTCCCCCTCCGGGCGCCAGTGGCCGGCGCGGATGCGCAGGCCATCCGATGTGTGCACCCAATGGGCTGCGCCGCCCGCCGGCCCCCGCGCGATCTCCGCGAACAGGGGGGCGGGCTGCAGATCCACCGGGGTTCCGTCCATCAGGCCAGTGCCGAGGCGAGCTGCATCGCCGTGCCCATGTCGCCGTCAATGGTCAGCTTGCCGGACATAAAGGCGGCAGTCGGGTTCAGGTCGCCTTCCAGGATCGACTGGAAGGTGTCGGCGTCGGCGGACATGGTCACATCCGCCTCTTCGTCGGCAACGCGGGCGCCTGCGCTGTCCAGCATGATGGCGCCCAGGCCTTCGATCTGGAATTTGGCGGAGGCGGTGAATTCGCCTGCGTCCAGTTTGCCGTTCAGGGCTTCTGCCGCCTGCTCAAGGGTAACGCTCATATTGGTCCTCAATCTGTTTGGCGCGCTTATAGCACAAACCTGTGAAGCCATGGCAGCTAATACTGGAAAATGCAGCGCGCGGGATTACACTGGGGGTATCATGCTGGCAAATTTCCCAAAGCTCAAAGCTATCGTGGCGGCAACGGCGGCCACTGCCGCGCTATCCCTGTCCGGAAGCGGCGCGGCGCAGCAGCTTACCGCCGAGGTCCTGCTGCAGGACCTGGCGCAATCGGAGAAGTCCGAGGCTGCGGCGATCGACCGCGAGTTGCAGGCGCTGTGGGCCAGGAGCGGCTCTCCGGCGATGGATCTGCTGCTGCGGCGGGGACGCGATGCAATGGAGCGCGGCGATCTGCAGGAGGCGGTGGAGCATCTGACCGCGCTGACCGATCACGCGCCGGAATTCGCCCGCGGCTGGTACGAACGCGCGCGGGTCTATTTCGAGATCGGCCTCTACGGCCCTTCGATAGCGGATCTGGAACGGTCGCTGGCGCTGAACCCGCAGGACTACAACGCGATCTATGCGCTGGGCGTGGTGTTTGAGCAGTTCCGCCAGCCAGACCGCGCCTATGAGGCCTACCAGCGCGCCAAGGCTATACATCCGCACCACGAGGAAGTAAGCAGCGCCCTCGAACGTCTGAAGCCCTCTATCGAGGGCAGGGAACTGTAAGCCCCTTTGGGGCGCGGGGGCTGAAGATATGGCAAGCGCATCGCGGATCGTGGCCGTCCTGGGCCCGACCAATACCGGCAAAACCCATTATGCCATCGAACGGATGCTGGGCTACCGCACCGGGGTGATGGGCTTTCCGCTGCGCCTGCTGGCGCGTGAAGTTTATGACAAGGTGGTGGCAGCGCGCGGGCCGTCGGTGGTGGCGCTGGTCACCGGCGAGGAGCGCATTGTGCCGCCCCGGGCGCAGTACTGGATCTGCACGGTGGAGGCTATCCCGGAGGGCATGGGCTGCGACTTCCTGGCCATCGACGAGATCCAGCTTTGCGCCGACCCGGAGCGCGGCCATGTGTTCACCGACCGGCTGCTGCGCGCCCGCGGCACCCAAGAGACGCTGTTCCTGGGCGCCGACACCATGCGCGGGCCGATTTCGGCGCTGGTGCCGGGCGTCGAATTCCACCGCCGCGAGCGGATGTCCGATCTGGTCTATGCGGGTTCGAAAAAGATCAGCCGGATGCCGCCGCGCACCGCCATCGTCGGGTTTTCGGTCGACAGCGTCTATGCGATTGCCGAGCTGATCCGCCGCCAGAAGGGCGGCGCGGCAGTGGTGATGGGCGCGCTTTCCCCGCGGACGCGGAATGCCCAGGTGGCGCTGTATCAGAATGGGGAGGTCGACTACCTGGTTGCCACCGATGCCATCGGCATGGGCCTCAACCTCGACATCGACCACGTGGCGTTTTCTTCTACCACCAAGTTCGACGGCCGCCGGATGCGCCCGCTGGCGCCCAATGAACTGGCGCAGATCGCAGGCCGCGCAGGCCGGGGGATGAGCCACGGCACCTTTGGCGTCACCGGCGATGCCCGGCCGCTGGACGAGGGCACCGCCTCGGCGATCATGAACCACCAGTTCACACCGCTGAAAAAGCTCAACTGGCGCTCTGCCGATCTGCAGTTCGGCACGGTCGAGGCGCTGATCAATGCGCTCGAATCAAGCCCGGCGAATGAAAACCTGACCAAGGCGCGCGAAGCCGATGATCTGGGTGCGCTGAAGATGCTGTCGCGGGAATCCGCCGTTATTGCCCGCACCACCAATGCGCAATCGGTGAAACTGCTGTGGGATGTCTGCCGGATCCCGGATTTCCGCGGCATCTCCCATGCTGAGCACGCCTCGCTTCTGGGGGTGATTTTCGAACATCTGCACGGCGGCGGGGTGGTGCCGGACGACTGGATGGCCCGCCAGATAAAGCGGATTGACCGCACCGACGGAAACATCGACACATTGTCCAAGCGTCTGGCATTTATCCGGACGTGGACATATGTCGCGCAGCGGAATGGCTGGCTGCGTGACGAAAGCCATTGGCGCGGGGAGACGCGCGCTGTAGAAGACAGGTTGTCAGATGCTCTGCATGAGCGCTTGACTCAGCGATTTGTGGACCGGCGCACGTCTGTGCTGTTGCGGCGGCTCAAACAGAAGGAGGCCCTTTTGGCCGAAGTGAATGACAAGGGTGAAGTGACGGTCGAAGGCGAATTCGTCGGCCGTCTGGAAGGGTTCCGGTTCAGCCCGGACAAAGGTGCGCAGGGTGCCGAGGCGAAAGCCTTGAAGGCGGCCTCGCTGCAGGCTTTGGCGCCGCAATTCCATCTGCGTGCGGACCGGTTCTACAACGCGCCCGACACCGAGATCGATTTTACCGAGCAGGGCGGCCTGATGTGGGGCGAGCACGCGGTGGGCAAGCTGGTTCCCGGCGCAGACGCGCTGAACCCGCGGATCGAGGTCTTCGTCGATGACGCCGCCGGGCCGGACGTGGCCCAGAAGGTCGAGCGCCGCCTGCTGCATTTCATCACCCGCAAGATCAATGCGCTGTTCGAGCCGCTCTTGAACCTGCAGAAGGATGAAGAGCTGACCGGCCTGGCGCGCGGTTTTGCCTTCCGCATGGTCGAAAACCTCGGCGTGCTGCCCCGTGCGGGCGTGGCGCAGGAGGTCAAGGACTTGGATCAGGACGCCCGCGGCGCGCTGCGCAAGCATGGCATCCGGTTCGGCCAGTTCACCATCTTCATGCCGCTCTTGCTGAAGCCGGCGCCGACCCGTCTGCGCCTGGTGCTGTGGTCGCTGGCCAACGGCCTGCAGGACTTCCCCGAGGCGCCGCCGCCGGGCCTGGTCACCGTGCCGTCGATCAAGGACGCGCCGGAAGGCTATGACACCATGTCCGGCTACCGCGCGGCAGGCGAGCGGATGATCCGCATCGACATGCTGGAGCGCCTGGCCGACATGCTGCGCAGCGAAGACAGCCGCGGCGGCTTTGAAGCCAAGGCCGACATGCTGTCGATCACCGGCATGACGCTGGAGCAGTTCGCCGATCTCATGCAGGGCTTGGGCTACAAGGCCGAGAAGGGCGAGCGCGAGAAGGTGAAGCCGGCCGATGCCGTGGTGGCCGAAACCGGCACGCCTGCCGAAGGGCAGCCGGTGATGGATGCCGCCGCAGAGGCAGAGAACACCCCGGCCGCGGCGCCGGCCGCCGAGGGCGAGCCTGCGCCGGCGGATGTGCCTGCCGGCACCGAAGCCATCGCGGACGAGGGCGTTGCCCCCATCGCCGAGGAGCCGGCCGAGCCGGCAGCCGAGGAGCCCGTAGCGGAAACGGCCGCGGATGAAACCCCGGTTGGCGAAGCTGCCGATGCGGCCGTCGACGCGCCGGAGGTGGAAGTCTTCTATACCTTCACCTGGGGCGGCAACCGCGGCGGACGCCAAGGCGGCGGCCAGCGCCAGCAGAACCGCCGCCCGCAGGGCGAGGGCAAGCCTGGCGGCAAGGGCAAGCCGCGCGGCGCCAAGGGCGGCGACCGCGGCGACCGCGGCAAGCCGGGCCGCAAGGGCGGTCCGCGCCAGGATCAGGGCGCCAAGACCTATTCCTCGCGTCCCGCCAAGAAGGAAAAGCAGATCGATCCCGACAACCCCTTTGCCGCAGCGCTGATGGGGCTGAAGCAGGGCGACTGATCCGGCCATGGCCGAAGGGGCGCACAAGATCCGCATCGACAAGTGGCTGTGGCATGCGCGGTTTTTCAAAACCCGCAGCCTGGCCGCGAAACAGGTCAGTGCGGGCCATGTGCGCCTCAACGGCACCAAGGCCCTGAAACCGGCTCAGAACGTCACCCCGGGCGACGTTCTGACCTTTGCCCAGGCCAAGGTGATCCGCGTGGTGCGGGTGGAGGCCATCGGCGAGCGGCGCGGCCCGGCGCCGGAAGCACAGGCGCTGTACTTCGACATGACGGAAAGGCAGGAAAAAGTTCCGGCCAATCCGAAGTTCGAGGGAAAAGGCCGCCCGGACAAAAAAGCCCGCAGGGCGCTTGATCTTACCCGCAAGCCCGAGGGCTTTTGACGCCTTGAAGTGCAGCCGCGTCTGGATTAGCTAGGCGCAAACGGATAACGGGACTCGGTACAATGACCTATGTCGTGACGGAAAACTGCATCGCCTGCAAATACACCGACTGTGTCGAGGTGTGCCCGGTGGACTGTTTTTATGAGGGTGAGAACACTCTGGTGATCCATCCCGACGAATGCATCGACTGCGGTGTCTGCGAACCGGAATGCCCGGCTGATGCGATCCGCCCGGATACCGAGCCGGACATGGACAAATGGGTTGAGTTCAACCGCAAGTACGCCGAGCTGTGGCCGGTGATTGTCTCCAAGAAAGACCCGATGCCGGGTTACGAGGAGCGCGACGGCGAAGAGGACAAGATGGAGAAGTATTTCTCTGAGGCGCCCGGCGAAGGCGGCTGATTCTCTGCCGCCAGGGGCGATGCCGCATTTGTGCGGAAAACCGCCGCATTGCACGGGGAATTTACGCCCCCTTGCCAGCAGGCCGCCTTTCGGGCGGCCCTGTTTTATGATATACTTAAGGCGTAAATGACATAAACAATCGGAGTCCGCCCCCGGCGCACGCCTCTGGCGGTGCGCGTTATTGGGCGGTATTTCTGCGGAGAAAATGTCCTGGAACTGGTCAGAGCAAAATGACCGGAGCCGGGTGTTTTGTTCGCCTTAGTGCCGGTTCTGCCCGGCTGTGAGTGAGGAAAAACCTGTATGACCAAGTCGAAGAAGCTCGAATTCCGCCCCAATGATTACGTGGTCTACCCGGCGCATGGCGTGGGTCAGATCATCTCGATCGAGGAGCAGGAAGTCGCTGGCTTTGCGCTGGAGCTTTTCGTGATCACCTTCGAAAAGGACAAGATGACCCTGCGGGTGCCGACCAACAAGGCAACCGAAGTGGGTATGCGTTCGCTGAGCTCGCCGGACGTGATCGACCAGGCGATGAAGACCCTCAAAGGCAAGGCCAAGGTCAAGCGCGCCATGTGGTCGCGCCGCGCTCAGGAGTATGAGCAGAAGATCAATTCCGGCGATCTGATCTCAATCGCCGAGGTGGTGCGCGACCTGCACCGCACCGACGACCAGCGCGAGCAGAGCTACTCCGAGCGCCAGCTGTACGAAGCTGCGCTGGAGCGCCTGACCCGCGAAGTGGCTGCCGTTTCCGGCAACGACGAGATCGCCGCGGCCAAGCAGGTGGATGAGGTTCTGACCTCCCGCGCTGCCTGATCTTCCGGACCTAATGACTGATGGGCCGTGCCTGAAAAGGCGCGGCCTTTTTCATGGCCGGCCCGGTTCAGCCGCAGATGGCGAGGAGCGCAAGCAGCCCGGCAATCTCAGCCGCCTGCTGCGAGGCGCCCAGGATATCGCCGGTCTGGCCGCCGATCTTGGCCTTGGCCAGGGCGCCCAGGCCCAGGGCGGCCGCGGCCATCGCCAGGGCCGCGCCCAAAGCCGCGCTGCCAATCAGCGGCAGCGACAGGGCAACCGCCAGCCCGGCTGCCAGCAGGCAGGGCAGGGCGCGGGGGCGGCCCACGGTTTGCGACAGCCCCGCCGCCCGCGCATTGGGCAGCGCCGCCATCAGCGCGGGCATTGCGGCTCGGCTCATCATCGCCAGCGCCAGCAGCGGCCAGACCCCGGCCGTTTCCAGCAGCGCGGCAAGGGCGCTCCAGCGCAGGCCCAGCCCTAGGATCAGCGCAATCACCCCGTAGGCGCCAATGCGGCTGTCCTTCATGATCTCAAGCCGCCGTTCGCGGCTGAAACCGCCCCACAGCCCGTCGGCAGTATCCGCGAGCCCGTCTTCGTGCATGGCGCCTGTCAGCAAGACTTGCACTGCCAGCGCCAGACCGGCGGCTACCATGGCGGGCAGGCCCGCCGCCAGCGCCAGCGCGGCCAGCAGAGCTGCGGGCAGCGCAACCGCGAGCCCGGCCAGCGGAAACGCCCAGACCGCCCGGGACTGGCGCTGGAAGGCCTGCGGCGGCAGATGCGGCAGCGGCAGCCGGGTCAGCAGCACCAGCGCCAACAGGATGTCTTTTGCCTGAATGTCGTTTTTTTGCATTTGCGGGCCTATTGCAGTGCTTGCGGCAGGGCTGCCAGCGGGTAAACAGGGTGAAACCGCTTTATCCGCGTCACCCGCTCAGATGCAACGAGGCTTTCCCATGCTGCCACAGCTTTCTTCCCTTGATGATTTCCGCGCCGCACTGGCTGGCGCGCCCGCGCAGGACCAGACGGCGCTGGATGGCGCCGCCGAGCGCAACGGGCAGCTGACCAAGCCGCCGGGCGCGCTGGGGCGTCTGGAGGACCTGGCAGTGTGGTACGGCGGCTGGCGCGGCAGCGCGCGGCCCCAGATAGCCGCGCCGCAGGTGATTGTCTTTGCCGGCAACCACGGTGTGACCACGCAGGGCGTATCCGCCTTCCCGCCCGAGGTCACCGCGCAGATGGTGATCAACTTCGAGCATGGCGGCGCCGCGATCAACCAGCTGGCCAAGCTGGCGGGCGCCCGCATGGATGTGCATGCGCTGGAGCTGGACCGCCCGACGGCCGATTTCACCAAGGGCGCCGCGATGCGCCAGGACGAGCTGCTGGCGGCGCTGCAGACCGGCTGGGATGCGGTGGACCCGAGCGCGGACCTGCTGGTGGTCGGCGAAATGGGCATCGGCAACACCACCCCCGCCGCGGCGCTGGCCTGTGCGCTGTTCGGCGGCGAAGCGGCGGACTGGACCGGGCGCGGCACCGGTGTGGATGACGCGGGCCTTGCCAACAAGACCCGTGTGGTAGCCGAAGGCGTTGCTCTGCACCGTGATGCGGTCCGCGACGGGCTGGACGCGCTGGCCTGCCTGGGCGGGCGCGAGATTGCCGCCATGGCGGGCGCCATTGCTGCGGCCCGCGTGCTGCGCATCCCGGTGATCCTGGACGGTTTCATCTGCTGCGCTGCCGCTGCCTGCCTGCTGCAGACTTCCGATGGGGCGCTGGACCACGCGGTGGCAGGCCATCAGAGCGCTGAGGGCGCGCACAGCGCCTTGCTGGCTAAGCTGGGCAAGCAGCCGCTGCTGTCGCTCGGCCTGCGGCTGGGCGAGGCCTCCGGCGCCGCGCTGGCAATCCAGGTGCTGAAAGGCGCCATTGCCTGCCATAGCGGCATGGCGACATTTGCGGAAGCGGGGGTGGCTGACGGCTGATAGGTCCGCCGGCCCTGCGCATCAAAACAAAGCCCCGGCCAGTGCCGGGGCTTTTCTCATTCAGCAGCTTCAGCTGATTTCTTGCGCTTGCGTTCCGCCATTTCGAAGATTGCGCTTTCGATCGCCTTCTCCAGCTCCTGCGCGCGTTCGATATAGGCAGGGTTCTGGCTGGCGGGCACGCCGGGCATCCAATGCTGTGCCAGGTCGCGCAGGTTCTGGCGGTCATGGGCATAGAAAGTCTGCGCCGCCTGCGCTGCCTCATATTCGCTGAGGCCGACGTTCTCCAGCACATAGCGGCCGGCGCGGACCGAGCTGTCGAACAGCTCGCGCACGATGTCGTCGGCGCCGGCCTGGTACAGCTCATAGACATGATTGCGGTCCTTGGCGCGGGCGATGATGTGCAGGTCCGGGTAGGACCGGCGCACATGGGACACCATCTTGACCACGCCCTCGGGGTCATCCAGTGCCACCACAAAGACCTTGGCCTTGGCGATGCCCGCGGCCTTCAGAAGCTCCGGACGGGTGGGGTCGCCAAGGAAGCTCTTGACCCCGAAACGGCGCATCAGCTGCACCGCCTCCATGTCGTGATCCAGCACCACGGTCTTGAAGCCGCTGGCCTGCACCAGCCGGTTGACGATCTGCCCGAACCGGCCGATGCCCGCGATGATGACCGGGCCTTCCTCGTCGATCTCGTCCGGCTCCTGCGCCTGCAGCGGTTCGCCCATGCGTTTGGACAGCAGGTCATAGGCAATGAACAGCAGCGGGGTGATGAGCATCGACAGCGCAATCACCAGCAGCAGTTTCTCCGACAGCGCTTCCGGCAGGACGTTGAGCTGGGTGGAAAAGGCCAGCAGCACAAAGCCGAACTCCCCGGCTTGCGCAAGGCTGAGGGTGAACAGCCACAGCCGACGGCGGCGCAGGCCAAAGGCGCGGCCGACAACAAACAGCACCGCGCCCTTGGCGATGATGACCAGAAGCGCAAGGCCGATCAGGTCGCCCGGGTCGGCCAGGAACAGGCGGTAGTCGATGCCGGCCCCGACGGTGATGAAGAACAGGCCCAGGAGCAGACCCTTGAAGGGGTTGAGGTCGCTTTCCATCTCGTGCCGGAATTCCGAGTTGGCCAGCACCACCCCCGCGAGGAAGGCGCCGAGCGCCGGCGACAGGCCGACCAGGGTCATCAGGAACGAGATGCCGACCACAATCATCAGCGCCAGGGCAGTGTACATTTCACGCAGGTTGGAGGCGTGGATGAAGCGGAACAGCGGCCGTGTCAGATAGATGCCTGCCAGGATGATGAAGGCGATGGCGGCGAGTGTGACCAGCGCCACCGCCCAGCCCGGCAGCCCTTCCACCAGAGACAGGGAGCCGTGGCCGCCATGGCCGCCCGCGCCCTCGCGGCTGATGGAGCCGTCAGCGGTAAACTGGGGGATAGCGTAGCTGCCTAGGAGCGGCAGAAACGCCAGAATCGGGATCACCGCAATATCCTGGGTCAGCAGCACGGAGAAGGCGGCGCGGCCGCCGCCGGTGCGCATCAGCCCCTTCTCCGAGAGCGTCTGCAAAACGATCGCGGTGGAGGACAGCGACAGCGCCAGGCCGACCGCGAGGCTGACATGCCAGGTTTCTCCTGCAGCCATGGCAGCGCCCATCAGGACAACGGTCGAGGCGGTAATCTGCATGCCGCCCAGGCCGATCAGCTTGTCCCGCATCGCCCAAAGCGCCCGCGGCTCCAGTTCCAGGCCGATCAGGAACAGCATCATCACCACGCCGAACTCGGCGAAATGGCGCAGATCCTCGGTTTCGGTGCCGGTCAGGCCCAGCACCGGCCCAATAGCGATGCCCGCCGCCAGGTAGCCCAGCACCGAGCCAAGCCCGAGCCGGGCCGCCAGCGGCACCGCGATGACGGCGGCCGCCAGGTAAATTGTTGCCTGATAGAAAAACTCTTCCATGGAAAAGGTATCGCAAGCCTGCCCCGGCCTTGGCAATGGCTTTCCCGGCTGCGCCGCCATGTTCCGGGCAAAACGGCGCCTGCCGGGCGGTTATTGCTCCAGCATTCTGATCTCTTCGCTGAGTTTGCCGATCCGGTCCAGGCGCCGCGAAATCCGTTCCTGGAAGCCGCCCAGCTGGTCGATGATGTCCGCCAGGGTTTCGCCGGAATCGGTCAGCCGTGCGCTTTCGATCTTAAGCAGCACCCGGGTGGAGCTGAGGCCGAGGAAATGGCGGTGCATGATCTGGCAGGCCGCGGTGATCCGCGAGGCTTCTCCGTCCACCTCTCTCATGCCCTCCTCGGAGCGTTTCACCTGCTCCTTCACCAGATTGCTGAGGATGTCTCGCTCCGCTTCCATGTCGGCTTCGCCCATGCTGCGGCGCTCTTCCTGCAGCTGGTTGTCGCATTCGATCAGGATCCGCGCCATGCCTTCGACAAACAGGCTGGCATTCACAGAGGACTTGATCTTGGCAAAATTGCTGTTCTTGCCCATCACGTGGGCGGCAAACCAGTCCGACATCTGCCGCGACATGGCGCCATAGTTCTGCGACAGCACCGTCACCGGCCCGCCGGAGGGCTCGATCCGCGACGCCAGAACCCGAAGGTTGTGGGGGATGGTGTGCATCGCATCGAAATCGGTGATCAGGCCCTCGGTTTCTTCAACCAGGGTTTCGGCGTCCTTCAGCATGCTGGTCAGCTCCCGGACCCGGGCGTGCGGCTGGTTGCCCAGCCCCTGGTCGCGGGCAATCAGCTCCTGGCTGAGGGCATGGGCGGCAAACTGGTGGTAGTTCTCATAGCCCTGGCCGGCCAGCCAGTCGAGCAGGTACCGGGCGCTGTCCTCCGGGCTGGCGCCCTCGTCCTTTTCGCGCTTCAGCATTTTGGCATAAAGCCCACGCACCTCGTCAAACAGCTTGCTGCTGGGCTTGATCCGCGCGGACAGATAGCCGTCCTGGCAGGGCACGACCACGGCGAAGACCCAGTAGTACAGGCCGTCCTTGGCCTTGTTCTTGACATAGGCGCCAATCGCCTCGCCGCGCTGGATGGTTTCCCAGAACAGCGAAAACACGCCCTTGGGCATGTCCGGGTGGCGGATCACCTTGTGGGGGGCGCCGATCAGCTCCGACCAGGAGTAGGCGCCGACGCGGCGGAACACATAGTTGCCGGCCTGGATCACCCCGCGGCTGTCGGTTCTGGAAAAAAACACCTCGTTCAGGCCAAACGGAGCCTCCCCGCTGGAGGGGCGGGTTTCGACACGGCGGTCTACAAAAGACACGGAACAATTCCACTTTAGGTTACAGTAGTCGTTGCCGCATCTTTACGCCCAATTCCTTCCCGCTTGGTTAAGTCGGCAGCGGCGCATCGCGTTTTAATTGAGCCATGACGATCTGGCTCTGGACCCGTGAAACGCCGGGATGAGGCAGCAGAATGTCGTGGATCAGGGCGTTCAACGCCTGCAGGTCGGTGCAATAGACCCGCAGCAAGTAGTCGGCTTCGCCGGTCATGGTCCAGGCGGAGGTGATTTGCGGCTGGCTGGCGACCAGGCGGGCGAACCCCTTGGACTGTTCAGGCCCGTGGCTGCCCAGATGCACCTGGATGAATCCCTGCACGGCCAGCCCCAGCTTGGCAGGGTTCAGCCGGGCAGCGTAGCCTTCGATATAACCTTCTGCCTCCAGCCGCTGCCGCCGCCGCCCGGCCTGGCTGGGGGACAGATTGAGAATCTCGCCCAGTTCCTGCGCGGTCAGATGGGCGTTCTTCTGCAGCGATGCGAGCAATTTGGTATCTGTTGGGTCCAGCATGCGTATATTCCTCTTGTATGCACCATTTGGCGCGTAAAGCTCGCGTGTTTCAAGGCCTGGCTGCAGAACTACGCGGAAAACCTGCATCGCTAATGCGGTATTCTTGATTCAAGAATTCACATTGTCCCGCATGACATGAAGGAGACGCGCAATGGGTCCTTTCCCGCACAACGCCCCGAGATCCGAAATCACCCCCGAGAACCCGGCCGGCACCGATGGCTTTGAGTTTGTCGAGTTCGCAAGCCCCGAGCCGGAAGAACTGCGGGCGCTGTTCGCCCGCATGGGCTACGAGCTGACCGGCCGCCGCAAGGACCAGCCGCTGGTGGAACTGTGGCAGCAGGGGGATGTCACCTACATCCTGAATGCCGACCCGGAGAGCTTTGCCGCCAAATTCGTGGACGAACACGGCCCCTGCGCCCCGGCGATGGGCTGGCGCGTTGCCGACGCGCAGAAGGCTTTCGCGCACGCGGTTGCCAAGGGCGCCGAGGCCTATGAGGGGCCGGGCAAGGTCATGGATGTGCCGGCGATCAAGGGCATCGGCGGTTCGCTGATCTACTTCATCGACCAGTATTACGACACCTCGCCCTACAACACCGAGTTCGAGTGGCTGAAACAGTCCAAGCCGCGCGGCGACGGGTTCTATTACCTCGATCACCTGACCCACAACGTCTACAAGGGCAACATGGACAAGTGGTTCAAGTTCTACGAGGAGCTGTTCAACTTCAAGGAGATCCGTTTTTTCGATATCCAGGGCAAATACACCGGCCTGTTCAGCCGCGCGCTGACCTCGCCCTGCGGCCGCATCCGGATCCCGATCAACGAGGACCGCGGCGAGACCGGCCAGATCGTGTCCTACCTCAAGAAATACAACGGCGAAGGCATCCAGCACATCGCGGTCGGCACCGAGGACATCTATGCCAGCACCGATGCGATTGCCGATAAGGGCCTGAAGTTCATGCCCGGCCCGAACGACACCTATTACGAGCTGTCCAAGGAGCGGGTGCATGGCCACGACGAGCCGCTGGACCGCATGAAGAAACACGGCATCCTCATCGACGGCGAAGGCGTGGTGGACGGCGGCGAGACCCGCATCCTGCTGCAGATTTTCTCGAAAACCGTGATCGGCCCGATCTTCTTCGAGTTCATCCAGCGCAAGGGCGACGACGGCTTCGGCGAAGGCAACTTCAAGGCGCTGTTTGAATCGATCGAGCGCGAGCAGATCGAAAGCGGTGAGATCCAGGCCGCGGAATAAGCGCTGCAGGAAACCGGAAGAGAACTGGACTGCGCCGGGCCTGCCATGCAGGCCCGGCTTTTTTGCGGCTGGCCGTCAGCGGGGAGAGGGGGGAACCTGCCGCCGCTCCCCAAACCCGGGCGGATACCATGAGGGGCTGAGGGGCATGGGACTTAACGGGGATAAGCAAAGGCAGTGGCTGAGGGGCGAGCAGCGGCGCAGAAAGCTGCGCGCGAAGCCAGCTGCAGGCGGCAAAGCTGCCTGAACGCGGCAGCTTAGCCGTTGGGCATGGTCAGGGTGCGGTTGCGGCCGCCTTTCTGGTACTGCAGCTGGCTTTCGCCAATAGCGATCACCCGGCCGCCGTCGATGCGGTCGCCGACCTGCACCTTCTTGTAGCGGCCCGAGGGCAGCCGCACCAGCGCGCGGCGGTCGGAGGCGGTGCCATAGACCCCGATCAGGTTCAGCTTGCGCAGGTTGAGCGCCTTGCTGACGGTGGCGCGGCGCGCGACCGATGCGCTGGTCGGAATGCGCGGCGGAGTGGCCGCCGCGGCGGGCGGCACGGCGGCTGCAGTCTGCACCTGGTTCTGCGCGTTGCGGCGCGCGCGGTCGACCAGATTGGCGAAATTGGCAGGCCGGCCGCGCGGCACGACCGAGGACGCGATGGCCTGGGCAGTGACCGGCAGCTGTTCCTCTTCCGCCGGCTTCAGGCTGGCCGGGCGCTGCCGCGGGCGCAGGCTTGCCAGTTCCGCCCGGCTGAGGCCGCCGTTCTGGGCCCGCTCCACCTGTTCCGCCAGGTTTTCCGGCCGGGCCTTGGGCCGCTTGCGCGACAGCACCTGGTTGCGGGCGACCTCTTCCGCCAGCGCCTCGGCGGCCGGATCGGCGCGGTCCGGCGCGCGCGGCGGCACCTTCTTGGGACGGCCGAGGTAAACCGTGATGCCGTCGGGGTTCACCGCGCCCTCGGGCGTGGCCTTGACCAGCCCGCGCGCATCAAGGTCAAACGCAGACCCTGCCGCGGCGGGGGAGGCGATGGCGGCCGGAACGTCGTCGCGGGCAAAGGAGTCCGCTTGCGGCAGCGCCACCGCGTCGGCGGCGATTTCCGTGTGGTCGACGGAGGCGGTGTAGAGCTCATCAAGGCCGGTTGCGGCGGGAAAATCGTCCAGCTCCGGCGCCACAGGCCAGACACCGGTGGCCGCATAGCGCGCGGCCTGGGCCAGCTCATCCAGCGGCTCTGGCGCTGTATCTTCAGCTGCGCCAGGCAACAGGGCCTCGGAGTCCAGGAAGGCGGAGCCGGTGCCTTCTTCCGGCAGGTCTACCCCATCGGCAGCGGCTTCATCTTCAGCTGAAGGATCCGCAGCGCTGTCTTCGGCCTCCGGCAATGCGGTCTCACCGGTGTCCTGCAAACCCGGGTCGGGCTGATCCGCCAGCACGCTGACCTGCGGCGCAATTTCTTCCGGCTGCCCGCCTGTCCCGGAGGACGGTGCAGCGGCGGTTCCGCTGCTCTGGCCGTCACCGGTGCTGATTGCCGGGGCAGGGGACAGATCCCGGTTATCCACGGGGCCGCCGCCGAAGAAGCCGTCCTCGCCGAACAGGGCCCAGACCGCAACCGTGGCCAGGATGAGCAGCAGCAGTGCCGTCAGGGCGAGGCCAAGGAAGCGTGGTTTGCCGGTGCCCGCGGTCTTGCGGTCCGCAGCCGGTTCCGGCGGCGGGGCGGGGGCGGCAGGGGACGGCGCGCGCAGGGCAGCCGGGGCTGGCGGGATTGTCCGCGGCGGCGCGGGCGGCCCGGCCTTGTCTTCTGCCAGGTCAGCACCCGGGGCGCCCAGCGGCTTCACCGGTCCGGGCGCGTTTGCGGGCTGGAGGCCGGCGGACAGCGCCGCAGCAGGTTTCTCCGGCGCGGTCTTTCCTTCGGGTGCGGGCGCAGGCGGCACAATCCTGCTGCCTATTTCAGGCGCCGCGGCCCGGCGGCTGGAAAACCCCGAGGCCTCCGGCGCCGGTGCCGGCGCAGCCTGGGCGGGCGGCGGCGGTGCCGGCGGCAGCGTTACCGGTGCCGCAGCAGGCGCCGCAGTCTGCGGGGCTGCTGGAGCCTCCTTGGCGGCAGTCTCGTCAGGCTTGTCCGGCCCGGTCTCTTGTTCCGGTTCCGGCGCCGAGGTCTCGGCGATTTCCTCCGCGGCAGGAACCGGTTGCCGTGCGGCTTCGGGCTGCGCCGGTTTCTCCTCGGCCGGGTCTTCGGCGACTGCGGATGCGCTGCTCTCTGTGGTGATTTCAGCTTCACCCTCAACCCCGGTCTCACCGTCGGCCTCGGTCTCACTGTCAGCCCCAGGCGCTGGCAAAGCCGCTGGGCCGATCACTTCAACCGCCTGATCGTCCGGTTCCACCTCGGTGCCGCGGATCGCCCGCGTGGTGCCAAAGAAAGGTTCGCCCTGAAATCCGCCGTCTTCCGGCGCCGCGACGAAACTCACCGGGCCGAACCCGTGTTCGACCGCAAATGTCTCTGCCTCATCCAGCGTTTCCAGCGCCACGGCGGCCACATGGGTCACGCCGCCGTTGGCGCAGATGTCAAAGGCCAGCTCATCCACCGTGTAAGGCGTGGCCCCTTCCAGCGCCTGCCGCGCCGCCTCGATGCGCTCGCCGGCAGGCAGATCGCCGGTTTCAATGCTCAGATAGCGGATCTGGTCGTTCGGCAGGATCAGCTTGCTGTGAATCCCGTCCGGCGCCAGCCGCAGCGCATCTGCGCGCATTGCCGCCAGTGCGGCGGGCAGATCCTCGGTGTCAAACGGCGTGCTGCCGACGCTCCTCCAGCCGTCCTTGGCACGGTGGATCAGAGCGATCCCGTCAGCGGAAAGCGAAAGAGCAAAGGCCGGTTTCATGCTTTGGGTCAAACCATCCAAATCCATACTGCCCGGGGCTGTCTGGCGTGCCCGGTGTTTTGCCGCGGACCTTAAAGCAGGAACCTGTCGAGTTAAAGGAAAAGACGGGCCGCCGGCCTTGCGGGCGGCGGATTGCCGTCCCCATGTAAAAGGCATTCGAAAAGGAGCTTTTTAGGATGAAAGCAAAGAAACTTCTGGCCGCCGCCCTGATGCTGTCGATGAGCGCAGGCGCCCTGGCAGCAAGCGAAGCAGCAGCCCCGCGGCAGATCACGGTCACCGGCGAAAGCACCCTGCAGGTGGCGCCTGAACTGGCCACCATCACCCTGGGCGTGACGGAGGAGGCCGGGGAAGCCGCCGCCGCCATGGCCGCGGTGTCTGAGGCCATGGCAGCAGTGATTGCCCGGCTGAAAGATGCCGGCATCGCAGCAGAGGACATGCAGACCCGGCAGATTTCCATGCACCCCGTCTGGTCGCAGGACCGCTCTTACGACAGCGGCGGGCGGCGCGAGATCACCGGTTTCGAGGCGTCGAACACGCTGATGGTGCGGGTGCGCGATCTGGATGGTCTGGGACCGGTGCTGGACAAGGTGCTGGCCGCCGGCGCCAACCGGTTTCAGGGTCTGAACTTTGGTGTCGAGGACCCCTCGGCAGTCACCGGCAGGATCCGCGGCGAGGCGGTCAAGGATGCGATCCGCAAGGCGCAGCAGCTGGCGGAAGCAGCCGGCATGGAGCTGGGCCCGGTGCGCTCTATCAGCGAGCACGGCGGCGGCGGCGGACCGCGGCCGATGATGGCAATGGACATGGCGCGCCAGGAGTCGATGCCGATCGAAGCGGGGGAGCTGACCTTCACGCACAACGTCTCGGTGGTGTTCGACATGTCCGTGCCGGGCGGCGAGGGCAGCGAATAGCAAAAAGGCCGGGCAGGGCGCCCGGCCTTTCATTTCATGGGGCTGCAGTTTCTCAGCCGCAGGCCTTGGCCAGCGCCTGGTCAAGATCGCGGATCAGGTCGTCCGCATCTTCGATCCCGATCGACACGCGCACCACGTTGGGGCTGGCGCCCGCAGCTTCCTGCTGTTCCGGCGTCAGCTGCCGGTGGGTGGTGGAGGCCGAGTGGATGATCAGCGAGCGGGTATCGCCGAGGTTGGCCACATGGCTGAAGATCTCCAGCGAGTCCACCAGCTTGATGCAGGCCTCATAGCCGCCCTTGACCGCAAAGGTGAACAGCCCGCCGGTGCCCTTGGGGTAGAGCTCGCTGGCGCGTTCGTAATAGGGCGAGGACGGCAGGCCTGCATAGGTCACATAGTCGATCCGGTCGTCATTCTCGAGCCATTCGGCAACATTGCGGGCGTTCTCGCAATGACGCTGCATCCGCAGGGACAGGGTCTCGACGCCCAGCAGCGTGTAATGCGCCGCCTGCGGGTTCATCGTCATGCCCAGGTCGCGCAGGCCGATGGCAATGCCGTGGAAGGTAAAGGCCAGCGGGCCGAAGGTCTCATGGAACTTGAGCCCGTGATAGGCCGGCTCCGGCGCCGACAGGGACGGGAACTTGTCATTTGCCGACCAGTCGAACTTGCCGCTGTCGACGATGCAGCCGCCGGTCACGGTGCCGTTGCCGGTCAGGTATTTGGTGGTTGAATGCACCACCAGCGTCGCGCCATGCTCGATCGGGCGGCACAGGTAGGGCGTGGCAGAGGTGTTGTCGACGATCAGCGGGATGCCGGCGCCATCGCTGATATCCGCCAGCGCCCGGATGTCGGTCACGTAGCCGCCGGGGTTGGCCACGGATTCGCAGAACACCGCGCGGGTGTTTTCGTCGATCGCCGCCTTGACCGCCTCCAGGTCATCGGTGTCGACGAATTTCGCCGACCAGCCGAAGCGCTTGATGGTCTGGCTGAACTGGGTGACGGTGCCGCCATAAAGGCGGGTCGAGGCGACCACGTTGCAGCCCGGCCCCATCAGCGGGAACAGCGCCATGATCTGCGCCGCATGGCCGGAGGAGCAGCAGACCGCGCCAACACCGCCCTCCAGCGTCGCCAGCCGCTCCTGCAGCACCGCAACGGTGGGGTTGGTCAGGCGGGAATAGATGAAGCCGACTTCCTGCAGGTTGAACAGCGCCGCCGCGTGCTCGGCATCGCGGAAGACGTAAGCGGTGCTCTGATAGATCGGCGTCTGCCGCGCGCCGGTGGCCGGATCCGGTTTGGCGCCGGCGTGGATCTGCAAGGTGTCAAAACCATAGGACGGGGCGTCGGTCATCAGTGGGTCTCCCTGAAAGCTCTTCTGTTTCGCGCGCACCACAGCATGGCTGGGTCCGGAAGGCAATCGCGCGAATGCCGCAGCGAAACCCTGCCGCCCGCCGCACTCCGCCTTGCGGCGCCTGCGCTCTCTGACCTTCAAAAGCCGGGTATTGGAGTGTCTCTGCGCGCGAGGCGCGGTTGGGGCCCTGACATTTGGGGGCTTAGGGGAAGCGGCGGCTGCAGCAGAAGACGCCATCCTTTACGAAAGTGAACGCAGGCGAAATGGTCTCCGGCGTCGTCTCCGGCTCCTTGCGCGTGTAAAAAGATGGAGCGAAACCAATGTGTTAGCTGAAGTGGTGGTGCCCCCACACGGACTCGAACCGCGGACCTACTGATTACAAATCAGTTGCTCTACCAGCTGAGCTATAGGGGCACTTAGCTGTGAAACCGCGCTTAGCATCCTTCGCGGGTCCCTCGCAAGAGGTCTTTTTCAGCAAAGGAACAGGCTGGCTGACACGCGTGGCCGCCGCGCAAATGGCCGGTGCCCAAAGGGGCTGCTGCCGGATATGCTTGCGCGGCTTTGCGGCGAAGTTTCCGGCAACTTCAGCCGCCAGCCTCGGGCCGGATCCGGGGGCCGCTTCAGGCTCACTGCAGGGGCTGGCCGTTGCGCCCGAAGGTCAGGCTTTCGCGGCTCAGGTCGTCATAGGTCACCTCGACAGAAACCTGCTGGATCGAGCCCAGCGGATAGCTGCGGTAGGGCAGGCCGTCTTCCTCCTTGATCATGTTGGGAAAGCCTTCCTCCAGGTGGCAGTCCGGCAGCGGCCAGATTTCCGGCGCCTGTCCGTTCACCCCCAGCTTGACCCGCGCCAGGCCGCAGCGCCAGGACCACAGATGGGTCACATAGAGCAGGTCCTGGCCGTCGAATTCGCGCACGTGGATCCAGTTGCCTTGGGTGGCGGCCAGGATCGGCTTCACTTCCAGCGCGGTGGTGAAGCGGCCGGTGGCCTCCTGCGGCTCCGCCGCCAGTGCGGCTTGCGCAGGTGCTGGTTCGGGTGCCGCCGCCGCGGCTTCCGGTGCGCCGCTATCCGTCCCGGGCTGCGCCGCAGCCGCGATGATCGCCAGGATCACATCAATCATAATCTGTCTCCGCTTGCGGCGCCCTATGCGTCACAGGGCCGCCCGAATGTCCCAATGGCCTGTTGCGCGGCATCCTGCCGGCTTATAGCTACCATAGCAGGCAGGTCTGCCCGCACCCTTAACAGCAGTCCTAACCGCCCGGCAGAGACGGAAAACGGGGAAAACAATGGCAAATGCCCCCTTCAACGTGATGGTTGTCGGCCAATCGGGCCGGCTGCAGTACGAGGCGCTGCTGTTTGCCGCGTCGCTGCGCCAGTGTTCCCCTGGGTTTGCCGGCCGCCTGTTTGTAGCGGTGCCGCAGCCGGGCCCGCTGTGGGACAAGGACCCCGGCATTCGCAATCGGGACGTCCTGCAGGCGCTTGCGGATCTGGGCGCGGAGATCCTGCCGTTCGACAGCACGGTGTTCGGCGCTGCCTACCCTTATGGCAACAAGATCGAAGCGCTGCAGGCGCTGCCGCAGGGCGAGCCGTTTGTGTTCTTTGACACCGACACGCTGATCACCGGCGAACTGGCGGAGGTTCCGTTTGATTTCTCCCGCCCCTCGGCGTCCCTCAGGGTGGAGGGCACCTGGCCCAAGCCGACGCTTTACGGGCCGGGCTACGCCGGGATCTGGCAGGCGCTGTATTCCCGCTTCGGCCTCGATTTCCAGTCCAGCCTCGACCTCAGCCAGCCGGATGAATACTGGAAGCGCTACCTCTACTTTAATGCAGGATTCTTCTTTGGCGCCTGCCCGCGGGCCTTCGGCAAGCGGTTCCTGGTCTATGCGCAATCTGTTCAGAACGACCCGCCGCCAGAGCTGGCGGGTCAAAGCCTGGACCCCTGGCTGGACCAGATCGTGCTGCCCTTGGTGATTCACTCCTTCGGCGGCGGCCGGGATGCGCTGCCGGCAGGCTATCTCGACGGCGAAACCAGCTGCCACTACCGGCTGTTCCCGCTGCTTTACGCGCGCGAAAGCGACCGGGTGGTGGAGGTGCTGCACGAGGTTGCCGCGCCGAACCGGATCAAGAAGGTGCTGAAGGGCTACGAACCGATCAAGCGCATGGTCTACCAGGGCCGCGGCGAGAAAGTGCGGGCGCTGTTCGACCGCGAGAACCTGCCCCGGCGCGAGCAGGCGATCCGCAACCGGATCAAATCAGAAGGCTTCTGGATGCGCTGAGCCGGGTCAGCCCTGAAGCGCCCGCTCGATGCTGCGGGCAAATTGCAGCAGGCGCGCATCCGATCCTTTCGGCCCGGTGATATGCAGCCCGGCCGGCATCCCGTCAGCGGATTGCCCAAAGGGGATCGAGATCGAGGGCAGCTCCATCGGCGGCGTCAGCGTCACCGTGCGCCAGTCCTCGGTGATCTCCCCGTCGCGCAGGTCGGCGGAAAACGGCATGCCTGTGGCGGTGGGCCAGAGGGCGAAGTCATAGCGTTCAAAGAATGCGGTTACGTCCGTCCAGACCCGGGCGCGGGTTGTCTGATAGGCAATCAGCTCCGTCAGGCCGCGCCCTTCGGCCTGGGCACAGGCGGTGCGGTAGCTTACGCCAGCTAGCGCCATGTCCGGCGCCAGCGCCGCACGGATCTGAAGCGCGCATTGGCCGCGGATGATATCGCCATGCGCCATGAGCGGCTCCAGCGGCGGTGCGTCTTCTGCCACCTGCCAGCCCATGTCCTGGCAAAGCCTTTCAACCGGGGCAATCGCGGCCTGCACCGACCGCTCCACGCTGGCCCCGAACGGCGCCAGCGACAGCGCCACCCGGCCAGAACGCGGGGCAGGGGGCTTTTCCAGGTCCGCCAGCCGCGGCAGCGCCTGCCAGAAGCCCAGCGGCTGGCAGGCCGCATTGCCCTGCATCACCTCCAGCATCAGCACCAGGTCCCTTACCGTCCGCGCCATCGGCCCCGGCACCGACAGCCCGTCAAAGGGCGCCGGGTTCGGGCGATAGGGGATCAGGCCGGAGGTCGGGCGCATCCCCACGACGCCGCACCAGGCGGCGGGCGTGCGGGTGCTGCCGCCAAGGTCGGAACCATCGGCCAGCGCCGCCATGCCTGCCGCCAGCGCTGCCGCCGCGCCGCCGGAACTGCCTGCTACCGATTTCTGGGGGTCCAGCGGGTTGCGGGTGGTGCCCGCGACCAGATTGGTTGTCTGGCCGGACAGCGTGAACTCCGGTGTATTGGTCTTGCCGGTAATCACCGCACCGGCTGCGCGCAGCCGGGCCACATGCAGCGCGTCGTAATCCGGCACATGTGATTCAAAGCTCCGCGAGCCCCAGGTGGTGCGCAGGCCCTCGGTTTCGAAGCAATCCTTGATGGCAACCGGCAGCCCGTGCAGCGGCCCGGCAAATTCCCCGCGCGCGGCCAGTGCATCCAGCTCCGCAGCCCGCGCCTCAGCCGCTGCCCAATCCAGTGTGATGAAAGCGTTGACCGTGCCCTGCCGCGCCTCGGTCTGCGCCTTGTGGGCCGCCAGCACCTCCCGCGCGCTCAGCTCCCGCGCACGCAGCTTGGCAGCCATCTCCTCGGCGGTGAGCGCGGTGATATCAGTCATGCGGCGGGTCTCCGGGTCGAGGTGGCAGCGGTGCTGCCGCGACCCTAGGGAGCCTGCCCGCGCAGCTCCGTCCTGAAACCGGCCTGAAAACCGTCTGCCTGCGACCTTGCGCCGTTCAGCGGCGCAGCCAGCGGTGGACGGCGCGCTTGGCCTTGCTGCAAGCATCCGGCAGAGCGGCGCCCTGCGCCAGATGGCAGGCGGCGGCGGTGGCAAGGCTGCATCCAGTGCCGCGTTTTGAAACCGGCAGCCGCTGCGCCGCAAGGGGAATGACAGCGCCGTCCGGAGTGAACAGCAGGTCGGTGCTCTTGGTGCCGGTGCCGTGCCCGCCCTTGACCAGCACAGCCTGCACGCCTTGGGCCAGAAGTGCCGCAGCCTTCACTTCAACTGGGCCGCCGGCGCCTGCCAGCACTTCCAGCTCCGCCAGATTGGGGGTGACCAACGCCGCGCGGCGCAGCAGGGCGCCAAACCCGTCCGCGTCCATCAGCGTGCCGCCGGAACTGGCCTTCAGAACCGGGTCCAGCACAATGGGCAGCCCGGCTGGCAGGGCAAGGTCCACAGCCTCTGCCGCCTCAGCAGAGCCAAGCATGCCGATCTTGACGGCTCCCGGCGCCGGGGCTGTTGCCAGGGCAGCGCGGACCTGATCCGCCACAGTCGTGGGCGGGCAGGGGTGAACACCCAGAACCGCCGCATCTGTCTGCACGGTGACGGCTGTCACCACCGGACGGACCGTAACGGCCAGCTCTGCGGCCATTGCCGTATCCCGTGTCAGCCCCGCACCGCCGCTGCTGTCGGTGCCGCCAATGGCCAGGATCACCGTCATGCGCTGTCCCCGGCGGCGAGCAGGGCCAGATCGCTGTACCCCGCTTGCCGCAGATCCTGCGCCGCGCCCCAGGCCCGCAGCCCGCTGCGGCAGCATAGCACGACCCGCCCTTCGCGCGGCAGACCCGCGGCGGGCAGATCCGCGCGGGCGATCCGCAGGGCCTGCGGCACCGGCAACTCAGGCGCCTCCGTGGTGTCACGCAACTCGATCACCGTGTCCTGGGCCGTGATGTGGCTGGCAGCGATGAAGGGCAAGGCATCCTCCGGCTCCTCGGCTTCGTCAAAGCGGAAGGAACTCATCTGCAGCTCTCCGAGCCGAAAAACAAACAGCTGCCCCTGCGGCGAGGGCTGATGACCCAGCAGCGCCTTCAGCGCCAGTTGCGCCTGCAGGGCGCCGACCATGCCCACCACCGGCCCCATCACACCGGCGGTTGCGCAGGTTTCGGCCTGTGCGGGCAGGTCCGGAAACACCGCCCGCAGCGACGGCGCGCCGCCGCAGAAGCCCCCGGCATAGCCCGATTGCCCCAGCGCAGAGGCCGAAATCAGCACCTTGCCCTGCCTCAGGCATTCGTCAGAGAGGATATAAGACACCGCAAAACTGTCCGCCGCATCTACCACCAGATCGGCATCCGCCACCATCTGCTCCGCGTTGGCCGCATCGAGGCGCTGGACCTGTGCTGTGACTTTCAGGTCTGAATTGGCCGCCAGCAGGTGCTGCCGGGCCGCCTCCGCCTTGGGCAAACCGATGTCCGCCATGGAATAGAGCACCTGCCGGTGCAGGTTGCTCTCCTCCACCACGTCACCATCCATCACCGTGATCCGCCCGACACCCGCGCCGCCCAGGTATTGCAGCACCGGACAGCCAAGCCCCCCGGCGCCAACCACCAAAACATGGGCGCGGGCCAGCACGTCCTGCCCCTCTGCACCGACCTCCGGCAGGATCATCTGGCGCGCATAGCGGCTCATGCGTCCTCCCGGATCCGGCAAGCCTCCACCCATTCGCGGGTGCGGGCCTCGGGGTCGGCGGCTAGCTGGATGTCCGTCACCACCGCAGCGCTGTCGGCGCCCGCGGCAAAGACCCCAGGCAGCCGTTCCGGCGTCAGCCCGCCGATGGCAACCAGCGGGACTTCGCCCGCCAACTGTTTCCAGCGCGTCACCCGCTCCAGCCCCTGCGGCCCCCATTTCATCTTCTTCAGAAGCGTCGGATAGACCGGACCCAGCGCCACATACTCCGGCCCTAAGGACAGGGCGCGGTCCAGCTCCGCCTCGTCATGGGTCGACAGGCCAAAGCGGACCCCTTTGCGGCGCAGCGCAGCAAAGTCGGCACTGTCCATATCCTCCTGCCCCAGGTGCACAAAGCTGCAGTTCAGATCCAGCGCCGCCTGCCAGTGGTCATTGACCACCAGCTGGGCATCATGCACCGCGCAAAAATCCCGCGCCCGGGCGATCTGGCGGCGCACCTCGGCCTCTGGCTTGTCCTTGATGCGCAGCTGCACCAGTTTCGCGCCTTGAGGAACCAGCAGCTCCAGACGGCCGACATGACCGACAATCAAATAAAACCGTTCCATCATGCAAACTCCGCCATTCCCAGAACCGGGGTTGAGGGCACCGCCATGTCGCGCCGCTCCATCGGGTCGGCAGCAAAGCCGGCACGGCCTGCCTCAACCGCCAGCGCCATTGCCCGGGCCATCCCGGCAGGGTCGCCGGCCTTGGCCACGGCAGTGTTCAGCAGCACCGCGTCCATGCCCAGCTCCATCGCCTGGGCCGCGTCCGAAGGGCGCCCGATGCCGGCGTCCACAATCAGCGGGACATCCGGAAAATGCGCCCGCATCGCGCGCAAGGCATCCGGGTTGCGCAGGCCCTGGCCGGAGCCGATCGGCGCGCCCCAGGGCATCAGCACTTCGCAGCCCGCCTCCAAGAGCTTCTCCCCGACCACCAGATCATCGGTGGTATAGGGGAACACCTGGAACCCCTCGCCGCACAGGATGCGCGCCGCCTCGACCAGCCCGAACACATCCGGCTGCAGCGTGTCGGAATGGCCGATCACCTCCAGCTTGATCCAAGCCGTATCGAACAGCTCCCGCGCCATTTGGGCGGTGGTCACGGCCTCCTGCACCGAATGGCAGCCGGCCGTATTGGGCAGGATGCGGCAGCCGGTTTCCCGCAGCCCCTGCCAGAAGCCCGCACCCGAGCCATCGGCGGTCTCGCGGCGCAAGGAAACGGTGAGGATCTCCGTGCCGCTGGATTTCACCGCCTCCGCCAGAACGGCGGGTGAGGGGTATTGCGCGGTGCCCAAAAGCAGGCGCGAGGTGATTTCACTTCCGTAAAGCTGCATCTCACCCTCCCTGCATCGGGGCGAGCACTTCCAGGTGGTCGCCTTCGGCCAGCTGCGTCTCCGCCCGCCGGCTGCGGGCCACAAAGCTGCCGTTCAGCGCGGTGGCAACCGCAGGGCTGGCAAACCCCAGTTCCTGCAGTGCGGCCTCCACGGTGCCGCCCGCAACCTCATGCGGTTTGGCGTTCACAATGATCTGCATGGCTATGGTCCTGACAAAATTGGGCGGCAAGTTCCTTGGCCAGTGCTGGGGCCAGAAGGAAGCCGTGGCGGTAAAGGCCGTTCACATGGGTGGTGTCGCCGCGGTGGCTGAGCCGCGGCACATTGTCGGCAAAGGCCGGGCGCAGGCCGGTGCCGGTCTCGATCACGCTGGCTTCGCCCAGCCCGGGGTGCAGGGCAAACGCGGCGCCCAGCAGTTCCAGCAGCGAACGCACGGTGATGGGCCGCCAGGAGCTGCTTTCGATCATGGTGGCACCGATCATGTAGATGCCGTCCCCGCGCGGCACCAGGTAGACGGGAATGCGCGGATGCAGCAGGCGGATGGTGCGGGTGATCCCGATGTCCGGCGCCTCGATCACCGCCATTTCGCCGCGCACCGGGCGCAGGCCCGGCAGGCTGGCTGCCATGCCGCGGCAATCGACGTCCACCTGTTCCGGGGCAGGGGTGCCATAGCGGATCTGGACCCCAAGATCCTGCACTGCACGGGTAAGGTCGCGCAGTGCCCGGCGCGGGTCGAGATGGGCTTCCTCCGCAAAGAACAGCCCCTGCTGGAACCGCCCGGCAAGGGCCGGCTCCAGCGCCGCGATCTCAGCTGCGCCCACCACGCGGTGGCTTTCAGTGCGGCGGGCAAAGCGGATGAGTTCGGCGGCGTCGCGCGGCGGCGCCACGACCAGCGTGCCGCGTTTCACCACTTCGGTCACCTGCTGCCACCAGGCGATGGCCCCGGCGCCCAGCCGCACCACCTGCGGATCGGCGGTTTCGCCCTCGCACCAGGGCGCGAGCATGCCGCCCGCGAACCAGGAGCAGGGGTTATTGTCCGGCGCATCCCCGGCCTCGTAGATGGTCACCGCCAGCCCCCGGCGGGCAAGCTCATAGGCGCTGGCGAGGCCGGCCACGCCGGCCCCTGCGATGGTGATCATTCCGCCGGCTCCGCAGCCTCGGCGGCAGGCACATACAGCTCGCCGCCCTCGCGGAACTTGGCGGCCATTGCCTCCATGCCCTCTTTCTGCGCCTCGGAGCGGATGTCGTGGCTGATCCGCATGGAGCAGAATTTCGGCCCGCACATGGAGCAGAAATGGGCAACCTTGTGGGCCTGTTTCGGCAGGGTCTGGTCGTGGAACTCGCGCGCGGTGTCCGGATCCAGCGACAGGTTGAACTGATCTTCCCAGCGGAATTCGAACCGGGCGCGGGACAGGGCATCGTCGCGGCGCTGCGCCCCCGGCAGCCCCTTGGCGAGGTCGGCGGCATGGGCCGCGATCTTGTAGGTGATAACCCCGGTCTTCACGTCGTCGCGGTCGGGCAGGCCCAGGTGCTCCTTCGGCGTCACGTAGCACAGCATCGCGCAGCCGAACCAGCCGATCATCGCCGCGCCGATACCGCTGGTGATGTGGTCATAGCCTGGCGCGATATCGGTGGTCAGCGGCCCCAGCGTATAGAACGGCGCCTCGTGGCAGCACTCCAGCTGCTTGTCCATGTTCTCCTTGATCTTGTGCATGGCGACATGGCCCGGCCCTTCGATCATCACCTGGCAGTCCTTGGCCCAGGCGATCTTGGTCAGCTCACCCAGGGTTTCCAATTCGGCAAACTGCGCTTCGTCATTGGCGTCCGCGATGGAGCCGGGGCGCAGCCCGTCGCCAAGCGAGAAGGAGACGTCATACTGGCGGCAGATGTCGCAGATTTCCTCGAAATGCTCATAGAGGAAGCTCTCCTTGTGGTGATGCAGGCACCACTTGGCCATGATCGACCCGCCGCGCGAGACGATCCCCGTCACCCGATTCACCGTCATCGGCACCATGTGCAGCCGCACGCCCGCATGGATGGTGAAGTAATCGACGCCCTGTTCCGCCTGTTCGATCAGCGTGTCGCGGAACACTTCCCAGGTCAGGTCCTCGGCGATGCCGTTCACCTTCTCCAGCGCCTGGTAGATCGGCACCGTGCCGATCGGCACGGGGGAGTTGCGCACGATCCATTCACGGGTGTTGTGAATGTTGCGCCCCGTGGACAGGTCCATCACCGTGTCGGCGCCCCAGCGGATCGCCCAGACCAGCTTGTCGACTTCTTCCTCCATCGAGGAGGTGACGGCAGAGGTGCCCATATTGGCGTTGATCTTCACCTTGAAATTGCGGCCGATGATCATCGGCTCGATTTCCGGGTGGTTGATGTTGGCGGGGATGATGGCACGGCCTGCAGCGATTTCCTGGCGCACGAATTCCGGGGTCACGTAATCCGGGATGTTGGCGCCGAAGTCATTGCCATCGCGGTTCGCGTGGCAGGGCGACAGCTCGCGCAGCTGGTTTTCGCGGATCGCCACGAACTCCATCTCCGGCGTGATGATGCCCGCACGGGCATAGGCCAGTTGGGTCGGCGCCTTGCCGTCCTTGCCGCGCAGGGGGGCGGGCTTCACCGGGAACTCAGGCGTCAGCCGGTCGCCTTCGACAAAGCCGTTATCCTCCGGCTTCACATCGCGGCCCTGATAGCTCTCGACATCGCCGCGCGCCTCGATCCACTGGCGGCGCAGCTGCGGCAGGCCCTGACGGATGTCGGTCAGCACATCGGGGTCGGTGTAGGGGCCGGAGCTGTCATAGACCGGCAGCGGCGCCTCGCCCGCGGTGGGGTGGGTGGAGATCTCGCGCATCGGCACGCGGATGTCCTCATGGACCTCGCCGCTGACGTAGATCTTGCGCGATGCGGGCAATGCGCCCGTGGTGATCTTGGGGTTGGGGACGTTCATCTGGTGTTCCTCCGGGCCTTCGGTTCAAAAACACCAATTGAGCCGGGACGGAGGAAAACGGGCAGGGGGGTGTACAGCCGGTGTACGGCCGGTGCACGCATGCTGCCTGTTCGAAACACGGGTTGCCGCCGGGGGCGCCGCGCCATGCTTCTAGCTTCCTACGCCAGTATCAACTGGGTCAGGTTCAAAGGGTCGCGCCGCCGGTCCGGGATGCCCCGTACCATGACGCCTCTCAGTCCCTTGGGCGGGACTCCCCTGCGTGCCTATAGGGCTAGGGGAGGTGCGGGGTTTGCGTCAACCGGAATCTTTGTAGATTATTTTTTGCCATTAATATCAGTTCTGTATTGGCCTAATTGGCGCGGTATTGGGGCAAATCGCTGCAGCGCAGCTTTGATGCTTGATCGGGGGCGGTAAAATTATCTATAAAAACCGGAAACGCCATCCGCGCATGGCCAACAGGTATAGAGAACAGGAGACAGCATGCTGGACGCTGCGCCCATCCGCACCGACTGGACCCGCGAGGAAGCGGAAGCGATTTACAACAAGCCTTTCATGGACTTGCTGTTTCAGGCGCACACCGTGCACCGGCAGTATTTCGATCCCAACCAGGTGCAGAAATCCAAGCTCCTCAGCATCAAGACCGGCGGTTGCGCCGAGGACTGCGCCTATTGCTCCCAGTCGGCCCGCAACGGCGCGCAGCTCTCGGCCTCCAAGCTGATCGAGGTGCAGCGCGTGATCGCCGAGGCCAAAAAAGCCAAGGAAGGCGGCGCGACCCGTTACTGCATGGGCGCCGCCTGGCGTTCGCCCAAGGACCGCGACATGGCGGCGCTGGAGGCGATGGTGCAGGGGGTCAAGGACCTGGGCATGGAAACCTGCATGACCCTGGGCATGCTGGACGAGGAACAGGTGTTCCGCCTGCGCGACGCCGGTCTCGACTACTATAACCACAACATCGACACCTCGGAGCGCTACTACTCCGAAATCATCACCACCCGCACCTTTGCCGACCGTATCGACACCCTGAACCGGGTGCGCGAGGCGGGCATCAAGGTCTGCTCCGGCGGCATCGTCGGCATGGGGGAAAAGCAGCTCGACCGTATCGACATGATGCTGGCGCTGGCCACGCTGGAGGTGCACCCGGATTCGGTGCCGGTCAACATGCTGATCCCGATCGCCGACACGCCGCTGGCCGATGTCGAGAAGCTGGACCCGATCGAATTCGTCCGCTCGGTGGCGCTGGCCCGCATCCTAATGCCGAAATCGCATGTGCGCCTGTCCGCGGGCCGCACAGATATGTCGGACGAGATGCAGGCGATGTGCTTCTTTGCCGGTGCCAACTCGATCTTTGTGGGCGACACGCTGCTGACCGCGGACAACCCCGAAGAGGACAAGGACCAGCAGCTGTTCGACCGTCTGGGCATCACCGCGATGGCGGCAGGCTGCGACGGCAGCCGCTAATGGCGGGCGCCTTCCCGAGGCATGAGAAATCGCTGGAAGCGCTGCGCACGCGCGGGCGCTACCGGCAGCTGATGCCGCGGGACGGGTATGACTTTGCCTCCAACGACTACCTCGGGCTGGCGGGCAGCGATGTGCTGCGCGCGGCCGCCGCAGACGCGCTGGCGCGCGGGGTGCCGGTGGGGGCGGGCGGCTCGCGCCTCTTGCGCGGCAATGACGCGGAACACCAGCGTCTGGAAGCTGAGGCGGCTGAATTCTTCGGCACTGAGGCCGCGTTGTTCATGGGTGGCGGTTTCAACGCCAATCAGGCGATCTTCTCCACCCTGCCGCAGCAGGGCGATCTGGTGCTCTATGATGCGCTGATCCATGCCAGCACCCATGACGGGATGCGGCTGGGCCGGGCAGAGACCCGCAGCTTTGCACACAGCGATGCGGAGGACGCGGCACGGGTGCTGAAGGACTGGCGCTCGTCAGGCGGTTCAGGCCAGGTCTGGATCGCGGTTGAGGCGGTCTACTCCATGGATGGAGACCTCGCCCCGCTGGAGGCGCTGTTGGCGCTGGCGGATGCAGAGGGCGCCGTGCTGGTGGTGGATGAGGCGCATTCTTCCGGCGTGTTCGGCGACCTGGGCTGCGGGCTGGCGCATGAAATCGCCCGCCGCCCCAACGTTCTTTCCTTACACACCTGCGGCAAGGCGCTGGGCGCCTCGGGCGCGTTGATCTGCGGTCAGCGGGTGCTGATCGAGACGCTGATCAACAAGGCGCGCGGGTTCATCTTTGCCACCGCGCCGTCGCCGCTGAACGCGGCGCTGGTGCGGGCGGCCTTGCAGGAACTTCAGCAGAACCCGGGCCGCCGCGAACAGGCGTGGCAGGGAATTACCCATGCGCAAGGCGAGGCCAAGCGTCTGTGCGGGCTGGAAGGGTTCCAAAGCCAGATCCTGCCGGTGGTGATCGGCGATGACAAGCGCACCATGGCGCTGGCTTCGCGGATGCAAGGCCATGGTTATGACATCCGCGGCATCCGCCCGCCGACAGTGCCGCGCGGCACCTCGCGGCTGCGGCTGTCGATCACGTTGAACACGGGGGCAGAGGTCATCACCCAGATGTTCGAAGACCTCGCCCGGGAAATGGAGACAACCCCATGAACGCGCTGATCGTGACCGGAACCGATACCGGCATCGGCAAGACCATCTTCTCGGCCGGCCTGGTGCAGGCGCTGGGCGCCACCTATTGGAAGCCGGTGCAATCGGGGCTGGAGGACGAGACCGACAGCCAGACCGTGGCCCGCCTGTCGGGCCGCCCGGCGCTGCCGGAAGGCTATCTGCTGCAGCTGCCCGCCTCGCCGCATCTGTCGGCAGAGGCCGAAGGCGTGGAGATCGACCCGGATGCGCTGCCCTTGCCCGAGGTTGACGGCGTGCTGGTGGCCGAAGGCGCAGGCGGGCTGATGGTGCCGCTGAACCGCAAGGTGCTGTATCTCGACCTGGTTGCCCGCTGGGGCGCGCCGGTGATCCTCTGCGCCCGGACCCAGCTGGGCACGATCAACCACACGCTGCTGTCGCTGAAAGCGCTGCGCGATGCAAGCTGCCCGGTGATCGGCGTGGCCTTCATCGGCGACGCGGAACCGGCGGTGGAGGAAACCATCTGCCAATTCGGCCAGGTGGCGCACCTGGGACGGTTGCCGGTGCTGGGCGAGCTGACCTCTGACGCGCTGGCCGTGGCCTTTCAGGCCAGCATCCGGGTGGATCTGATCAAGGAGGCGCTGTCATGAGTGCCGCAGACCTCACCCAGCTGGAGTTTGATCAGCAGCATCTCTGGCATCCCTACACCAATGTCGCCAAGCCCGGCCCGACCTTCGTGGTGAAGGAAAGCGAAGGCATGTACATCACCCTGGACGACGGCACCCGGCTGATCGACGCCATGTCGTCCTGGTGGTGCATGATGCACGGCCACAAGAACCCGGCGATCACCAAGGCAATCCACGACCAGCTCGACACCCTGCCGCATGTGATGTTCGGCGGGCTGACCCATGATCCGGCCATCGACCTGGGCCGCAAGCTCTTGGAGATCACACCCGATAGCCTTACCCGCATCTTCTATTGCGACAGCGGTTCGGTCTCGGTCGAGGTGGCGATGAAGATGGCGGTGCAGTATCAGCACGCCATCGGCCAGGCGGGGCGCAAGGAATTTGCCACCATCCGCTCCGGCTATCACGGCGACACCTGGAAGGCGATGAGCGTCTGCGACCCGGATACCGGCATGCACCACCTGTTCCAGGGCGCGCTGAGCGTGCAGCACTTCGTCTCCCGCCCGCCGGTCCGCATTCATCAGGACTGGAATGACGACCCGGCGCAGAACGGCCTGGGCGAGCTGCGGGCAGTGCTGGAGGCCAACGCCGAGAGGATCGCCGCCTTCATCCTGGAGCCCGTGGTGCAGGGCACCGGCGGGATGTATTTCTATCACCCCGAATATCTCAATCAGGCGCGCGCGCTCTGTGATGAACTGGGCATCCTCCTGATCTTCGACGAGATCGCCACCGGCTTCGGCCGCACGGGGGAGCTGTTCGCAACCAATTTCTGCAGTGTCGAGCCGGACATCATCTGCCTCGGCAAGGGGCTGACCGGCGGCCATATCTCCTTCGCCTGCACCATGACCAACGACCGCGTGGCGGAGGGCATCGGCGGCGGCAACCCCGGGCTGTTCATGCACGGGCCGACCTATATGGGCAACCCGCTGGCCTGTGCCGCGGCCAAGGCGTCGCTGGACCTGCTCACAGGGCAGGACTGGCGCGGCACGGTGGCGGCAATCGGCGAACAGATGCAGGCCGAACTGGCCCCGGCCCGCGACCTGCCCAACGTGGCGGACGTGCGGGTGCTGGGCGCCATCGGCGTCATCGAGATGAAGCACCGCGTCTCAGCCGACGAGGCGCATGCCCGGGCGCATGAAATGGGCGTGTTTCTGCGCCCGTTCGGCACCAACATCTACACGATGCCGCCCTTCATCACGGCGCCGGAGCAGCTGAGCGAGATCACCGCAGGCATGCTGCGGCTGGCGCGGGAGCTGTAGAAAATGGAGTTCCGCTGGCTCAAACAGGACAGTGCAGCCGAGGCCATCGTGGTCTTCGGCGGCTGGGCTGTGGGGCCGGAGGTGTTCTGGCACCTGGATGGCCCGCAGGACGTTCTGTTTGCTAGTGATTACACGCGTCTGGACGCGGAGCTGCCGGACCTGTCCGGTTACGGGCGGGTCAGCCTGCTGGCCTGGTCGTTCGGCGTCGCCTCATATGCCCATTGGCAGCAGGGGCGCCCCGACCCCTTTGCCCGCAAAGTGGCAGTAAACGGCAGCCTGCAGCCGGTGAATCGCAGCGCGGGCATTCCGCCCGCCGTGTTCCGCCGCACCGTGGAGACCCTGAGCCTCGAAAGCTATCAGCAGTTCCTGGCCCGCGTGTTCGGCGCCCCGCAAGAGGCCGAGGCGCTGGACGTGGAGGCGCGGCGGGCCGAGCTGCTGGCGGTTGAGCGCCGCGGAGACGCGCCGCAGATGCGGTTCAGCCGGGTCTGGATCAGCTCCGGCGACAAGATTTTTCCGCCCGCCAATCTGGCCCGCGCCTGGGCCGGGCAGAACGTGTCGCATCTGGATGCGCCGCATGCGCCGTTTGACCGGTTTGCCCAGTGGGAGGAGCTGTTCTGATGAAGGATATGCAGCCCCCGCATCTGGATCAGTCCCGCGTGCGCCAGAGTTTTCGGCGCGGGCTGGAGAGTTATCACGGCTCGGCCTCCGTGCAGGCGGATATTGCCGGCCAGCTGGCCGCGATGCTGCAGCAGCAAGGCGCGCCGCGGCGCTTCGCCAGCGTCCTGGAGTTCGGGTGCGGCACCGGCCATCTGACGCGGCAGCTGCTGCAGCGGTTCCAGGCGGACAGCCTGAGCCTGAATGACCTGGTGCCGGAAGCCGCACAGGTGCTGCAGGCGCTGGATGGCACAGCCCCGGCGCAGGCCCGGTTCGCGGGCGGCCCGATCGAAATCCTGCCGCTGCCGCAAGAGCTGGATCTGATCGCCTCTGCCTCTACCGTGCAGTGGATCCCGGATTTGGCCGGCTTGGCCGCGCGGCTGGCAGCGCATCTGAAACCGGGCGGCTGGCTGGCGCTCTCAGGCTTCGGCCGCGGCCAGTTCCGCGAGCTTGCGGCGCTGGGTTCCGCCGCTGCGGCCCCCAGCTATCTGGACGCGGATGAATGGCCGGCGGTCCTGCCGCACGGCATGGAAATCCTTCAGATTACACAGCGCCCGGTGGTGCTGGAGTTCAGCTCTGCTATGCACTTGCTGAAGCACCTGCGCCAGACCGGTGTGAACGGCCATGCCCAGCAAAACTGGAGCCGCCGGCGCCTGAGGGAGTTCGAAGAGGCTTACCGAGCGCGTTTCGGCCGCAACGGCATTCTGCCGCTGACCTATGATCCTGTGCTGCTGGTGGCCCGCAAGGCCGCCTGAGCAGAGCCAGCGCGCTTTGCGCAAGTTTTAGGTTTTTTCCTGTCCGGCCGGGCTGCGGTTCCGGGGCGGCGTTAATCTTTGTCAACTCCCGCCTGCTATCCCGGGTCCCGGAGCTGCGCCGAGGCGCGGCGCGTGGGACGACTGGCAGTACGGGAGTTGCGCCAATGAAATTCAATGTTTTTGCCGCGGCATTGGCGGCGCTGGCGGTTTCGGGGGCCGCCGAAGCAGCTGATATGGGGGATACCGGTACGCCGATCCGTCTGTCGCTGAACAACTGGACGGGCCAGCACCTGTCGACCTACATCGCCGGCGGCATGCTGGAGGAGGCGGGCTATACCGTCGAATATGTCGAGGCCGACCTGAACGACCTGTACGGTGAAATCGCCACCGGCGACGTGCATGCGATGGTGGAGATCTGGACCAGCAGCGACCCTGCAGAATATTTCGATCTGGTGGATGAAGGGCGGCTGGAAAACCTGGGCGACATGGGGCTGGACGCGCGCAACGGCGTGGTGTTTCCGCCTTACGTGGCGCAGATGTGCCCCGGCCTGCCCAACTGGGAGGCGCTGCGCGACTGCGCCGGCATCTTCTCAGTGGATGGCAAGGGCAAGCGCGGCATCTACCTGGCCTACCCGGAATCCTGGGGCTCGCCCGGCGCCGACCGGATCCGTGCGCTGGAGCTGCCGTTCGACGTGGTCGCGGCCGAGTCGGAGGCGGCGATGATCGAGGCCTTCCAGACGGCCTACCGCGAGAAGCGTCCGGTGATCTCCACCTTCTGGGCGCCGCACTGGGCAATGTCCTCTTATGCGCTGCAGTTCGTGCGCCTGCCCAAGCCGGAGCCCGCCTGTTACACCGATCCGTCCTGGGGGCCGAACCCCAAGGCCACCGGCGACTGCGATTTCTACCGCGGCGGCGTGGTCAAGGCGAGCTGGCCGGGGCTCAAGGACCGCTGGCCTGCCGCCTACGAGATCCTGAAGAACTACCAGCTGAGCATCTGGGATCAGCAGCCGCTGATCGGGCTGGTCGATGTCCGCGGCGAAACCCCGCGGGGCGCCGCCCGCGGCTGGCTGGCAGTGAACCGCGCCAAATGGATGCCGGTCGTCGAGGAGGCCACCGGCAAGGGCCGCTCCTGACCCCGGCAATCCGTGCAGTATTCCGAACCGGCGCCTCCGCAATGCGGGGGCGCTTTCTTATTCGCGGCAGGCGGCCTGCAGCTGCCGGCGCCGCCGCGCAGCCCCGGGCGGGGCGGGAGCGGGTGATTCCAGAACTTGTCTGTTTGCACAAAATCTTAAACCGTCAATCAAAATATTTCGCCTTTTGTGCCGCATTCACTCGACAAACTGTCGCAATATGTTCCAATACTTGCATTATCCCCGGCCACACTTGGGTCATGGGTGCCTGCCGCAAATAACAACACTGGCCGCAAGGCCGGGCAGGCGCCATGAACCGCCGGGTTCCAAAAGACGCGCCAGGCCGGAAAACAGGCCGCGCAAGCACAACGACAGGGAGTATTGAGATGAACATCAAGGGATATGCGCTGGCGCTGGGCGCCGCAACAATGACGGTTGCCGCGGGCATCGCCTCCGCCGCCGAACTGGGCGACACCGGCAAGCCGATCAAGCTGGCGGTGAATGAATGGACCGGCCAGCATGTGACCACCCACATCGCTGGCGAGATGCTCAAGGCCGCGGGCTACGACGTTGAATATGTCTCTGCCGGGATGATGAACCAGTTCCAGGCGATTGCCGATGGCGACATCCACGCGACGCTGGAAATCTGGTCTTCCAACGTGTCCGACGAATACGCCAAGAAGGTCGAGGAAGGCACCGTCGTCGAGCTTGGCGATCTGGAGCTGAACGCCCGCGAAGGCATCGCCTATCCGGCGCATGTGGCCGAGATCTGCCCCGGCCTGCCGGCCTGGGAGGCGCTGAAGGACTGCGCCGCGCAATTCGCCACCGCCGAAACCCTGCCCGAAGGCCGCCTGGTTGATTATCCAGCCGACTGGGGCACCCCGGGCGCCGACCGCATGACCGGCCTGGCGCTGCCGTTCAAGGCTGTGCCTGCCGGTTCCGAGGCGGCGCTGATCGTTGAGCTGCGCGCAGCCACCGAACGCAAGACGCCGCTTTTGATCACCTTCTGGCAGCCGCATTGGGCGATGTCGGCTTATGACGTGAAATTCGTCGACCTGCCGCCGGGCGAGGATGCCTGCTTCTCCGATCCGGCCTGGGGCCCGAACCCCGATGCGGTGAACGACTGCGACTTCTCTCCCTCGCGCATCTTCAAGGCCGCCTGGTCCGGCACCGCGGAAACCTGGCCTGCGGCGTTTGAGATCCTGTCGAACTACACCCTGGCTGTTGAGGACCAGCAGCCGATGATGGGCGCGATCGATGTGGACGGCGGCAAGGTCGAAGAGGTGGTTGCTGAATGGATGGCCGCCAACGAGGACAAGTGGCGCCCGGTTGTCGACGCCGCAATCAACTGAGCCCAGCCCAGTGAGCGGCTCAGAGACGCCTGCCATCACCTGCCGGAATGTCTGGCAGGTGTTTGGCAACAACGCAGACAGCGCCCTGAAAGAGGCGCTGTCGCGGCACGAAACACCCGAAGCGGCTGCCCAGGAACTGCGCGGCAAAGGGCTGATCCCGGCGGTGCAGGACGCCTCCTTTGACGTGAAGGAGGGGGAGCTGTTTGTGATCATGGGGCTGTCGGGTTCCGGCAAGTCGACCCTGATCCGCTGCATCTCGCATCTGCTGCACGCCACCGGCGGCGAAATCCGCATCGACGGCGAGAATATCGTCGAGGCCAGCCCTAAGCGCCTGATCGAGCTGCGCCGCAAGAAGCTGGGCATGGTGTTCCAGCACTTCGGCCTGTTCCCGCATATGACCGTGGCCGAAAATGTCGCCTACCCGCTGCGGGTGCAGGGCGTGAAAAAGAAACAGCGGCTGGCCAAGGCGCAGGAGGTGATCGAGCTGGTCGGCCTCGGCGGGCGCGAAAAGAATTTCCCGCGTGAACTTTCAGGCGGCCAGCGCCAGCGCGTCGGCATTGCCCGCTCACTGGTGGCCGACTGCTCGGTCTGGTTCCTGGATGAGCCGTTCTCGGCGCTGGACCCGCTGATCCGGCGGCAGCTGCAGGATGAGTTCCTGGAGATCCAGGCCAAGCTCAGGACCACCATCGTTTTCATCACCCATGACATCAACGAGGCGCTGAAACTGGCTGATCGGATCGCCATCATGCGCGACGGCAAGGTGGTGCAGATCGGCACGCCTGCTGATATCGTGCTGCGCCCGGTCGATGACTACGTGCGCGAGTTCTCCAAGGATGTGGCCAAGGGCCAGCACGCGCATGTGTCCTCGGTGATGCAGCCGGGCGAACACCATGTCTACGGCGCCGACGATCCCGGCCTGCGCCAGGATATGACGCTGGATGCAGCCCTTGCGCGCTGCATGGAGCTGTACGAACCGGTGCCGGTCCGCACGGATGACGGCAAGCTGGTCGGCGTGGTGAACCCTGCAGACCTCGCTGCCGCGCTGCAGGTGGAGCAGGGCTGATGGCGTCTCTCTCAAAAGGCTCGATTGCGGCGCTGATCGCGGCCGTGGTGGGCGCCCTGTGCCTGCTGCTGGAAAGCAGCCTGCCGTGGCTGGTGAAATTCCCCGCCGCCTGGGTGCTGCCCGCCACCGACTGGGTCGGGGCCGCCATGGAATGGTTCCTGGCGCTGATCAAACCCGCCGCGCGCAGTTTCTCGGCGCTGATGTTCTATCCGATGGAAGCGGCGAACTACGTGCTGAGCCACACGCCCTGGCCGCTGGTCATCTGCGCCACCGCGGCGCTGGCCTGGACCCTGGGCGGGGTGCGGATGGCGCTGATGGCCGTTGTGGGTTTGGGCTTTGTGCTGGCGTCGGGGTACTGGCCCGAAAGCATGAACACTCTGGCGCTGGTTGCCGTCTCGGTTCCCTTGGCGCTGATCATCGGCGGCGGCATCGGCATCCTCGCCAATGAATACCCCAAGATCCGCCAGCCGGTGCAGGCGGTGCTCGACATCATGCAGACGGTGCCGACCTTTGCCTACCTCACGCCGTTGCTGGTGCTGTTCGGCTTTGGTCCTGTGGTCGGCCTCATCGCCTCCGCCATCTACGCAGCGCCGCCGATGGCGCGCAATGTGCTCCTTGGCCTCGAACGGGTGGAGCCTGAAATCAAGGAAGCCGCCATCATGGCCGGCGGCACCCGCTTGCAGCAGCTGTTCCAGTGCGAGATCCCCTCCGCCGGGCAGCAGATCATGGTGGGCGTCAACCAATGCCTGATGGCGGCGCTGTCGATGGTGATCATCGCGGCCGTAATCGGCGGCTTTGACGACATCGGCTGGGAGGTCCTCCTGACCATGCGCAAGGCCCAGTTCGGCCAGAGCCTGCTGGCGGGCCTGGTGATCGTGATCTTCGCGATCCTGATCGACCGGATGAGCGGCACGCTGACCCAGGACCGGCGCGACAAGCACGATGTGCGCGTTGCCTGGGGCATCCTGGCGCTGGGCGTCTTGGTCAGCGCGGCCTTCTGGGGCAGCGTTCAGCAGCCCGGCAACTACGGCTTGTTCAACCCGGTGGCGGACAGTGTCGACCGGGGGCTGTCGTCCTTTACCAGTGCCAATGCGGAGTTCCTGACCGCGCTCAAGAACAACGTGCTGTTCTATGTGCTGCTGCCGATGCGGATCGGGCTGGATCAGGCGGTACTGCCCTTCACCTGGGGCTTTTCCTGGACTCCGATGATGAGCCTGGGGCTGTTCGCCGCGGGCGCCGCTGCCGGAGTTGTTTTCGCCTTGCGCGGCCAGATGGCGCTGGGGGTCATGCTGCTGATCGCCGCGGGGATGCTGGAAACCGGCATATCGCAACTGCCCTGGCCCTTTGTGCTTGTAGGGGCGGGCGCGCTGGCCTGGGTCGCGGGCGGGCGCGGGCTGGCCATCCTGACGGTGGTGCTCTTGGGCACCATCCTGCTCTCCGGCCTGTGGGAGCGGGCGCTTCTGTCGCTCTATCTGTCCGGTGCAGCGGTCTTTGCCTGTGCGGTGATGGGCGGGGCTATCGGCCTGGCCTCCGCCGTGTCGCCCGGTGTCTGGCGCGTGGTGCGTCCGATCTGCGACATGCTGCAGACCATTCCGCTGTTCGTGTTCCTGATCCCGGTGCTGATGGTGTTCCAGATCGGCGAGTTCTCCGCCTTCCTGGCGATCATCGCCTATGCCATCGTGCCGATGATCCGCTACACGCGGCACGGGCTGGTCTCGACGCCGGAGGAGATGATCGAGGCCGCAACCGCCTCTGGTGCAACCAGATGGCAGATGCTCAAGGACATCCGTGCGCCCTATGCGGCGCCGTCGATCCTGCTGGGGCTCAATCAGACCATTCTCTATGCCTTTGCGATGCTGGTCATTGCGGCGCTGATCGGCACCACCGGCCTTGGCCAGTCGATCTATCTGGCGCTGGGGCAGGCGGATGTGGGGCTGGGCATCTCGGCTGGCGCGGCGATGGCGATCCTTGCCCTGATCGCCGACCGCATGGTGCAGGGTTTTGCAGAGGAGCGGCGCAAGGCCCTGGGTTTGTGAACCTCTGGCATAACGATGAAAAGGGCGCCCGCGCGGCGCCCTTTTTTGATTTGGGGCAACGTTATACACTGCCCGCCCGCCTATAGCTGCACAGAAGACTGATCTATGACCGGAGAGACCCCGATGGGCTGGCTTGAATTCACTGCTGCGCTGCTCTTGTTCCTGGCCAGCCACGCCATCCCTGTACGCCCGCCGGTGCGGCCCTGGCTGGTCAGCCGCCTGGGCCTGCGCGGCTATATCATCGCCTACAGCCTGCTGTCGCTGGCTATCCTGGCCTGGCTGGTCGTGGCCGCCGCCCGCGCGCCTTATGTCGGCGTGCTGCCCTATTGGGAGGGCTTCCGCTGGGTGCCGCTGCTGGTGATGCCGCTGGCCTGCCTGCTGGCGGTGGCGGGCATGATGCGGCAGAATCCGTTCAGCTTTGGCGGCCTGGGGCTGCGCGCCTTTGATCCGGCGGATCCCGGCATCCTGGCTGTCAGCCGCCACCCGCTGCTGGCGGCGATGGCGCTCTGGGCCGGGGCGCATCTGCTGGCAAACGGCGACCTGGCGCATGTGATTCTGTTCGGCCTCTTTGCGGGCTTTGCCTGGATGGGCATGGCGCTGATCGACAAGCGCAAGCAGCGCCAGATGGGGCAGGGCGAATGGCGCCGCCTCAGCCGCAACACCGCGCGGCTGAACCTTGCCCGGCTGCGGCCCTCGGGCAGCGAGGCCGCGCTGGCCGCGGCAGTGTTCCTGGCTCTTCTGCTTCTGCACGCCCCCGTCATCGGCTACCAACCGCTGCCCTGGTAGGGGTTGACCCCGGCGCCCGCATGACCACCTATGAAACGACACGAGACTGGAGAATACAACCGATGCACCTGGCCTATGTGATGACCGAAGAACGCGGTGCCACTGACCGTTTGCTGAGCGAACTGGCCGAACGGCTGCAGGCCAAAGGCATCCGCCTGGCCGGCATCGTGCAGACCAATGTGGAATGCTACGACAAGGAGCTATGCGACATGGATGTGCGGGTGCTGCCGGACGGCGAGACCATCCGCATTTCGCAATCCCTGGGCGCCGGCGCCCGCGGCTGCCGCCTGAACCCGGAGGCGCTGGAACAGGCGGTCGGGCAGGTCTCTGCCACCCTGCAGTCGGACCCGGCGCCGCAGCTGATGATCGTCAACAAATTCGGCAAGCACGAGGCCGAGGGGCGCGGCATGCGGCCCATCATCGGCGAGGCGCTGGCGCTGGGCATCCCGGTGATTTCCGGCGTCAACAAGATGAACGTGGAGCCGTTCCAGGCCTTTGCCGACGGCATGGCTGTTGCGGCGGGCCCTGATCTGGATGCGCTGGCCGAATGGGCGGAGCAGGCCGTGGCCGAGACTGCCTGACCAAAACTTTGCCGTTTGAAATCAAAGGAAAGGCCCGCGAAGTTCACGCGGGCTTTTTTTGCCGTGCTGCGCAGCGCGCGGCTTGTCCAGCCTGCTGCTGAACCACCTTCGTCTAGTCTGAAAAAAAGAGAAGATGGTGGGCGACCCTGGAATCGAACCAGGCGTGCGTCTCCGCGAGGGAGTTACAGTCCCCTGCCACACCTTGCGGCCTGTCGCCCACTGTCAGTTGCTTGTTGCACCTGATGTGGAGGCGTGATTACAAGCAGGCCAAACGGGCGTCAACCGGAAAAACGCAAGTTTTTCGCGCGCCCCGCAAATTCTTTCTGCCGGAGAGCAAAATGTCCAAGAAACCCAAATGGGTCGTCGAAAAAGAACAGGCCAAACGGGCCGCCGCAGCGGAAACCGTATGGCTGTTCGGGCTGCATGCGGTGCGCGATGCGCTGCTCAATCCCAAGCGCGAAAAACTGCGCCTGATGGTGACCATGAACGCGCAGGCGAAGCTCGCCGATGCCATTGCAGAGTCCGGCATCGAGGCAGAGGTCATCGACCCGCGCAAGTTCAACCCGCCGATCGACCCGCAGTCGGTGCACCAGGGCGCGGCGCTGGAGGTGAAGCCGCTGAACTGGGGCGGGCTGGCCGAAAACTGCATCGGGGCTGAGGCGCCGCGGGTGCTGTTGCTGGACCGGGTCACCGACCCGCATAATGTCGGCGCGATCCTGCGCTCGGCCGAGGTGCTGGGCGCCAGCGCGGTGATCGGCACCCGCCATCACTCGGCACCTGAAACCGGGGCGCTGGCCAAGACCGCCAGCGGCGCACTGGAGCGCCAGCCCTATCTGCGGATGCGCAACCTGGCCGACACCATCACTGAACTGCAGAACATGGGTTTTATCGTGCTGGGTCTGGATGGCGAGGCCGATCAGACCATCGAATCCGCGCTGGAAGGCAAGCAGCACCTGCCGGTGGCGCTGGTGCTGGGGGCCGAGGGGCCCGGCCTGCGCCAGAAGACCAAGGAAACCGTGGACGCGCTGGTCAAGATCGACGCCGCGGGCGGCTTTGGCTCGCTCAATGTCTCCAACGCAGCCGCCATCGCGCTTTATGCCTCGATAGCGCGCTAGGGGCCTGTGCGAACCGTCACAGCGCGATCACATCTGCGTATGCTCTCTTTGCAAGCCCAGCCCGGTGCGGCAGAGTCGGAAGCCTGTTACGAGACTGAAAAGGAGAGCATCTTGGCCTTGCGTCTGGTCCTGATGTCAGTTGCGGTTTTCTTCCTGTCCCTGGCCGGTGCGGCCAGGGCAGACATGGCTGTTTTCTCCTCCCAGGGCGGTGTTGCAATCGGCGGCTATGATGCGGTCGCCTTTTTTGAGCACGGCGCGGCAGAACAGGGGCGGCGCAGCAATGCGGTGATGTGGAAGGGGGTCGTGTGGCGCTTTGCCTCCGCCGGCAACCAGGCCCGGTTCGAGTCGAACCCGCGGGCCTATGCCCCGGCCTTTGGCGGCTATTGCGCCTATGCGATGTCGCAGGGACAGGTCCATTCCGGCGATCCCAGGATCTGGGCCATCGTGGACGGCGAACTGTTTCTTCTGAACAACCGCAGGGTTCACCAGCTGTGGCAGGCGGACAAGGTGCAGATGATCGCGGATGGGCATTCGCATTGGCCGGCAGTCCTGCGCAGATAGCTTGTCACCTCACAAATTCGCGATTACCCCTTTTTTTTCTCAGACTGTGACCCATATTCAATACAGACTGCGGAGTGGAACCACCGCAGATCTTTTTCACTGTCCCTCGTTCCATACCTTGCGCCCGGTTCGTCCGGGCGCATTTTTATTTGCGGGCAGCGAATCCCGCTTTGCCGCGGCCGGCGCCGCAGCTAGGGTGCGGGCATGACAGACTACAGCGATGAGCATCTGAAGAAAGTCCTGCAAAGGGCCAAGACCGTAGCGGTGGTGGGCGTGTCGATGAACCCGGTGCGCCCCAGCTACTATGTGGCGCGCTATCTGGGCCTCAAGGGGTTCCGGGTGATTCCGGTGAACCCGGGCCATGCCGGCAAGACTCTGTTCGGTGAAACCGTGCGGGCCAGCCTGTCGGAGATTGATCTGCCGGTGGATATGGTCGACATCTTCCGCCGCTCAGAGGCGGTTCCGCCGGTCGTGGACGAGGCGCTGGAGGCGTTTCCCAAGCTGCAGACCATCTGGATGCAGATCGGGGTGGAGCACGCCGAGGCGGCCGCCAAGGCCGAGGCGCGCGGGGTGACGGTGATCCAGAACCGCTGCCCCAAGATCGAATACCAGCGCCTGTTCGGCGAGCTGCGCATGGGCGGCTTTGCCACCGGAATCATATCCTCGAAACTCTGACAGCTGGCGCGGGGCAGGGCGCTCCCGCCCGTTGCTGCCGTCCTGCCGGACAGCATGCACGCTTGGGCCGGGCGCCGCTGCGCGGCGCAAGGGAATTTCTGAGACGCCATTGAGGGGCAAAGGTGCCCTCAATGGCCGAGCCGAATGTGTTTTTCTTGGCGCGTCAAGGGCAAGCCGCTTGTGCCGCGCGGAGGCTGCGCCTCCCTTTACCCGCCGCAAACGGGCCGGTTGAGCGCTGGGTTCAGCCCTTGGGGCGGCCGGCCTTCTCGGCAATGCCGCTGAGGCCTTGGCGTTCTGCAAGCACCTGCAGCACATCATCCAGCGCCACATCGCGGGCGGCCAGCATCACTAGGAAATGATAGAGCACATCGGCGCCTTCGGAGGCGAGCCCCGCCTTGTCATCTTTCACCGCTTCGATGATCGCCTCAATGGCTTCCTCGCCGAATTTCTCGGCGCATTTCTCTGGCCCCTTGGCGAGCAGCTTGGCAGTCCAGCTGGTCTCCGGATCAGCTCCTTTGCGCGCCAGTATGGTGGCTTCGAGATCGTGCAGCAGGCTCATCACATGCCCCTTCAGTTCAGCCGCATCGCAATGCCGGCGGCAGCCATGTGTTCCTTGGCTTCCTGGATCGTGTATTCGCCGAAGTGGAAGATCGAGGCCGCCAGCACCGCGCTGGCGCCACCCTTGGTCACGCCTTCCACCAGGTGATCCAGGTTGCCGACGCCGCCCGAGGCAATCACCGGCACGTCCACCGCATCGGAAATCGCCTTGGTCAGCGGCAGGTTGAAGCCGGATTTGGTGCCGTCCCGGTCCATCGAGGTGAGCAGGATTTCCCCGGCGCCCTTGGCCACCACAGTCCGTGCGAATTCCACCGCGTCTATGCCGGTCGGCTTGCGCCCGCCATGGGTGAAAATCTCCCAGCGGCCCGGCTCCACCGTCTTGGCATCAATGGCGCAGACGATGCACTGGCTGCCGAACTGATCCGCGGCTTCAGCGATCACATCCGGATTTGCTACCGCGGCTGAGTTGAAGGAGACCTTGTCGGCGCCTGCCAGCAGCAGCGCCCGCACGTCCTCCTTGGTCCGCACCCCGCCGCCGACGGTCAGCGGCACAAAGCACTGCTCGGCGGTGCGCTGGACCATGTCGAACATGGTGCCGCGGTTTTCATGGGTCGCGTGAATGTCGAGAAAGCAAATCTCATCCGCGCCCGCCGCATCATAGGCCTTGGCGCATTCCACCGGATCGCCCGCATCGCGCAGGCCGACAAAGTTGACACCCTTGACCACGCGCCCGTCAGCGACGTCGAGACAGGGAATGATACGGGTTTTCAGCATGGATCGTGCCTTTCAAGCTGCTTGCCCCGTGGGTACGCAAAGCCTGCGGCAAGCGCAACAGATATGGCAGATGCTGCGCGTTTTGGTCCGGCCCTCTTGCGCGGTCCGCACGGAACCGCCGGAACCGGGTGGTCTCGCAGAAGTGAATTGCCCCTGCGGGATGACAGCCCCGATGATGTGCAGATGTCCCTGATTTCCTGAGTATCTGTTATGAAAAAATCTCTTCCCCTCGCAGGCGCCATTGCGCTCGCCTCAGCGCTTCCCGCCGCAGCCGAACTGGTGACCGTGCCAAGCCAGAAACCCGTGGCGGAGACCATGGACGCGCTGCAGGCCGCGGTGGAGGGCGCGGGCGCCACTGTCTTTGCCCGGGTGGATCACGCCGCAGGTGCGCAGGCGGCGGGGATGGAGCTGGCGGGATCGCAGCTCCTGATCTTCGGCAACCCCAAGCTCGGCACCCCGGCGATGCAGGCGGATATGCGGGCAGGGCTCTATCTGCCGTTCAAGGTTCTGGCTTACCAGGATGCGGATGGCCAGGTCTGGCTGACCTATCAGGATCCGGCAGAAATGCTCTCCGGCCTCGAAATCCCCGCTGATGCAGAATTCGTTGCCAAGATGCAGGGCGCCTTGGGCAAGCTGACTGCAAAAGCGGCGGAATAGGCTCAGCGCCGGGACGCCAAATAGCGCGAGACCGCGATGGCGATGCCCCACAGCAGCCCGGCCCCAAGCGAAACCGGGCCAAAGACCAGCGGCCCCCAGGCGGCAAAGACCCCCATGGAATAGGCGGTCTCTCCAATGTCGCGGCCCAGCACCACGCAGGGGTTGGCAAACCCCTCGTGGATTTCGCAATCAAAGCCGAACCCCAGCAGCATCACAAACGCGATGCACAACAGCCAAAGCACGATTGGCCCTATGGTCAGGACGGCAAGGATGCGGCGGACAAGGCGCATGCGGTTTCCTTTCGCCGGGGCTCACCGGGCTGGCGTCAGGCTTTCAGAACCGCCAGCGCCTCTTTCAGGTCAATGGCGCCATCATACAGCGCCCGGCCCGAAATCGCACCGTTCAGCGGCGCGCCGCAGGATTTGAGCGCCCTGAGGTCATCCAGCGAGGACACGCCGCCGGAGGCAATCACCGGGATGCTGACCGCATTTGCCAGATCGGCAGTGGCTTCGACGTTTGGACCCTTCATCGCGCCGTCGCGCAGGATGTCGGTATAGATGATCGCGGCCACGCCCGCGTCCTCAAAGGACTTGGCGAGGTCGGTCACCATCACGTCGGTTTCCTCGGCCCAGCCCTTGGTTGCGACCTTGCCGTTGCGGGCGTCGATGCCGACCGCGACCTTGCCGGGGAATTCCCGCGCCGCCTCGCGTACCAGATCCGGGTTCTCCACCGCCACGGTGCCCAGGATCACCCGTGCCAGCCCCTTGTCGATCCAGCGCTCGATGGTCGCCATGTCGCGGATGCCGCCGCCCAGCTGCGCAGGCACCTTGGTCTGCTTCAGGATCTCCTCCACCGGCGCCGCATTCACCGGCTCGCCGGCAAAGGCACCGTTGAGGTCCACCAGATGCAGCCACTCGCAACCCGCCTCGACAAACTCCAGCGCCTGTGCGGCGGGGTTGTCGTTGAACACGGTGGTCTTGTCCATCTCGCCATGCAGCAGGCGCACGGCCTGGCCGTCTTTGAGGTCAATCGCGGGGTAGAGGATCATCCTGGCGGTCCTTCGTGAAATCAAGCTGGCGGTGTTTTGCACAAGCGCGGTCTGAAATGCAACGCGACCCGAAGTCAACCTTGCCTCAAAGACCGCATCAGGGACAGGCTGCCTGAAAAACAGGGAGGAAATGGAATGAAACATCTTCTGGCAGGCTTGGCCGTCGCATTGGGGCTGGCGGGCGCTGCGGCGGCGGACCCGGTGCTTGGCGTCTGGAAAACGCAACCCGACGACGGCTCTTATGCCCACATCCAGATGGCCCAATGCGGTGCCGCGGTCTGCGGCAAGATCGCCCGCACCTTCAACAGCGAAGGCGAGTACAAGTCCCCCAACATCGGCAAGACGCTGGTGATCGACATGGTGCCAAACGGCGACGGCTCCTATGAGGGCAAGGTCTGGCGGCCCTCCAACGACAAGATCTACATCGGCAAGATGGATCTGGCAGGCAGCTCCCTGGCCTTGCGGGGCTGCGTCGCGGGCGGGCTGATCTGCTCGAAACAAACCTGGACCCGGGTCCAGTAACCGCCTCGGGGGCTGCCGCTACAGCAGCCCCAGCTGCACCGGGATCGGCGCATAGCCGCGTTTCAGCTGCCTGTCCCGGAACCCTTCAAATATCGCCAGCGCCTCGGCGTGCGCCGCAAAATAGGTCCGCTTCAGCGCGCCGCCGGGCGCGTTCAGCGGACCGGACACACGCTCAACACACCAGTCGCCGAACAGCGTCGGCGTCAGGCTCAGCTGGCAATAGCGGTGCTTGCCTTCGGCGTGGTCGTATTTCTCGAAACGGATATGCAAGGGAGGGGCTGCCGCAGTGACAAAAGGTCCGCCCCGTATGCCTCGAAGCGGACCTCTTGTCTATTGCTCAAACCGGCGAAGTGCACCGGCCCCCGCGGCAGCTGTGACGCTTACACATCACCCGTGTATTCGCCGCGCGCCGGGTAGTTGTTGGGGATGGCAAAATCCAGCGCCGCCACCAGTTCGGCGAAATGCGGGCGCACAAACGGCATGGTCTGCACCGAGCCGTAATACAGCGTCTGCTCCGGCGTCACCAGGAACAGGCCGGGTTCCGAAAACAGCGCCGGCTCTTCAATCCCGATCGAGGTCTTGCCGCGCGAAGTAGAGATATACAGCCCCCATTCTTTGGCCACAGACAGCGGCAGGCCGTACCCGAACCGCAGTTCCTTGGCTTCGATCTTGTCGGCCATTGCACGTGTGCGGTCCTCGCCGTCAGAGCTGATGGCGATGCAATTGACGCCGCGCTCGGCAAAGGCTGCGACCTTCTTCTCGAACTCCTTCAGATAGGTGGCGCAGATCGGGCAGTGCAGACCGCGGTAGAAGCAGATCACGGTGCCGCGCTCGGCCGTTTCCGAGGACAGGTCAAACTGCCCGTGGTCCAGTGTCGGCAGGGTCAGGTCCGGGGTCTTCTGGCGGGGGATCAGCATGCAATTGGTCCTCGTGAGTGGTGGGGGAAGTTGTGTGAGTGGTGGTGCTTGCCCCAATGTATCGCGCAGTTTACTGTCGTATAAATCCGAAAAACCTGATGGAAACACCGAAAACATGGACCGCCTCACGACTTTAATGGATCGATTCCAGCTCGCCGTGCGGGCCGCTGACCCGGGCGAGGCCAACCTTCTCTCTCTGGCGGACGCGGCAGGGGAGCCGGTGCGGATCCTCTACAGCACCCGCGGTCCGTTGGCGGATCCGGCTCCGGGCGCGGTCATGTGGGCAGCGCGGGTGGAATGGTCGGGGCAAAGCAACCCGTTCCTGGCCGCCCTGCCGCCGGTGGTTGAGTATGACGTTTCAGGCAATGCCGAGGCGCAGGGGCTGGTCAGGCTGATGCGGGACGAGGCAGAGGGCCAGCACTGCGGCGCGCAATCGGTGATCAACCGGCTGGGCGAGGTGCTGATGGTGCGCCTTTTGCGCAACCAGATCCGGAAAGGCGCGACAGAGCCGGGTCTGCTGGCGGGCCTCGCCGACCCGCGTCTCAGCCGGGCCATCGTGGCGATGCATGACCATCCGGGCCGCCTCTGGACCAATGCCGACCTGGCGCAGGAAGCAGGCCTGTCGCTGTCGCGCTTTGCGGAACTCTTTGCGGCAGAGGTGGGCGAAACCCCGATCGGCTACCTGCGCCGCTGGCGGCTGATTCTGGCGCATCAGGACCTCGCACGCGGCGACCGGGTGGAGGCAGTGGCACGCCGATATGCCTACACCAGCCCCGAGGGCTTCACCCGCGCCTTCCGCAAGGCCTACGGCGTCGCGCCGGTCTCCCTTCGCTCCGCTGCAGCCTGAACGCCACGGCTTTCATCTTTCCCCAAATACTCCCGCCGGAGGCAACGGCGCTTCAGCGCCGTCCCCTTACGGTTTCCAGGTCAGGAAGTTGCCGATCATCCGCAAGCCAGTGGCCTGGCTTTTCTCCGGATGGAACTGCATGCCGACCATCGTGTCCCGGCCGATGACCGCGGTCACGTCGCCGGCATAATCCACATGCGCCAGCCGCTCCGCCGGATTCGCCACCCGGAAATGGTAGGAATGCACGAAATACACGTGATCGCCGCTCTGGATGCCGTCAAACACCGGGTGCGCGTGGTCGATCACCAGATCGTTCCAGCCCATATGCGGCACCTTCAGGGAGGCATCCGCGGGCGTGATCTTCACCACATCGCCGCCAACCCAGCCTAGGCCCGGTGTATCCTCATACTCATGCCCGGTGGTCGCCATCAGCTGCATGCCGACGCAGATGCCCAGGAACGGCCGGCCTTTCTGCTCCACCGCTTCGACCATGGCGTCATAGATGCCCTTGTGGCCGCGCAGCTCAGCCGCGCAGGCGGGGAAGGCGCCGTCGCCGGGCAGCACCAGCCGGTCGGCCCGCGCCACCACATCGGCGTCAGAGGTCACCACGACCTCGCCTGCATCCATTTCCCGCGCCATGCGTTGGAACGCCTTTTCGGCGGAGTGCAGGTTTCCGGATTCATAGTCGATAATTGCGGTCAGCATCTCAGAGCGCGCCCTTGGTGGACGGAATCGCGTCCGCCTTGCGCGGGTCGGTCTCCACCGCCAGCCGCAGCGCGCGGGCCACCGCCTTGAACGCCGCCTCGGCGATGTGGTGGCTGTTGAACCCGTGCAGCTGGTCGATGTGCAGGGTGATGCCGCCATGGGTGCTCAGGGCCTGAAAGAACTCGCGCACCAGCTCGGTGTCAAAGGCGCCGATCTTTTGCGTGGGCAGCTCAACATTCCAGATCAGGAAGGGGCGCGCCGACAGGTCCAGCGCGCAGCGCACCTGGGCGTCATCCATCGGCAGGTGGCATTCGCCGTAGCGGCGGATGCCCTTCTTGTCCCCTAGGGCCTGCACCAGCGCCTGACCCAGCGCGATGCCGGTGTCCTCCACCGTGTGGTGGTCGTCGATGTGGTAATCGCCCTTGGCGCGGATGGTCATGTCGATCAGCGAATGGCGCGCCAGCTGGTCCAGCATATGGTCGAAAAAGCCGACCCCGGTCTGGTTGTCATAAACCCCGGTGCCGTCGAGGTTGATCTCGACAGAGATATCGGTTTCCGCAGTCTTGCGGGTCACTTTGGCGGTACGCATTGCGGGCTGTCCTTCGTCATGCTGCACGCGCGCTTATAGGGCGGGCAGGGGGCACGGCTCAAGTGCGGCATTGTGCATGGGGGTCAATCTGTTGCAGCAATCCCGGCCTTGTCCTGGTCCCATCCCGGCCTATTGCACCCGGATGCGCCGCATGCGAGCTTGGGCGCAAATCCGTGACCATTCAAAAGGGGCACCCATGTCCACCTGCGTCTTTGTCCAGATCCGCTGCAAACCCGGCACCACCTACAAGGTGGCCGAGGAGATTGCCCTGCGCGAAATCCATTCCGAGCTTTACTCCACCAGCGGCAACTTCGACCTGCTGATGAAGCTCTACATCCCGACGGGTGAGGATGTTGGCAAATACATCAACGACCAGCTGCTGCAGATCGAAGGGATCGAGCGGTCGCTGACCACAATGACCTACAAGGTGTTCTGAGGCATCCGGAACACAGGCCGCAGACAGAAAAACGCCCCGCAGTGCGGGGCGTTTTCTTTTTCCAGTGCGGGGGATCAGGCGGCGATCAGCCCCTGTTCCTGCAATTCGGCATGCGCCGTATCAACACCTGCCTTCATCCGCGCCAGCATGTCGTCCACCTCGGCTTTGGTGATGATGATCGGCGGGCACAGCGCCAGCGCGTTCCCCGCGACCGCCCGCAGGATCAGCCCGTTCTCCTGGCAGGCCTTCTGCGCCGCCGCGCCTGCTGCGCCTTTGTCAAAGCTGGCACCGGTGGTCTTGTTCGACACCAGCTCCAGCGCTGCGATCAGCCCCTTGCCGCGCACCTCGCCGACCAGCGGATGATCGGTGAAGATCTCGCGCAGCTGCGCCTGCATATAGGCGCCCACGTCCGCGGCGTGCTCAAACAGGTTGTCGCGCTCATAGATCTCCAGCGTCTTCAGCGCCGCGGCGCAGGCCGCCGGGTGGCCGGAATAGGTGTAGCCGTGGCCGAAGACGCCGACCTCATTGGTCTGGTCAATCATCGCCTCATACATGTAACCCGGGATGACCGAGGCTGAGATCGGGAAATAGGCCGAACTCAGCTGCTTGGCGAATGTCATCAGGTCGGGCTTGATGCCCATGGTGGTGCAGCCGAAATCGGCGCCGGTGCGCCCGAAGCCGCAGATCACCTCATCGGCCCAGACCAGGATGCCATGCTTGCGCAACAGCGCCTGCAGCTTCTCGTAATAGCCCTCCGGCGGCACGATCACGCCGGACGCGCCGGTGATCGGCTCGACAATCATCGCTGCGATGGTGCCGGGGTCTTCCGCCAGGATCTGCTGTTCCAGGTTGCTGATGATCCGGTCGACAAACTGCTCCTCGGTCTCATTCCCCTGGCGGCCTGTGTAATAATGCGGCGCGTCCGAGCGCAGGATGTGCAGCGCCTCCAGCGGCGCGTCGAAATGCGCAAGATTCGCGGGCAGGGAAGTCAGCGAACCGGCCGCCACCGTCACGCCGTGATAACCGCGCTCGCGGGTGATGATCTTGCGCTTCTCCGGCTTGCCGATGGCGTTGAAGTAATAGCGCAGCATCTTGTAGTGGGTGTCATTGGCGTCCGAGCCGGAGTTGCCAAAGAAGATGTAGGCATCCTCCACCGGCACCATCGCCTTCAGCTTCTCGGCCAGCTCCATGATCGGCTTGTGGGTCTTGCCGCCGAAGGTGTGGGTGAAGGGCAGCTTGTGAAGCTGTTCGGTGATTGCATCCATCACCTCGGTGTTGCTGTAGCCCAGCGAGGTGCACCACAGGCCTGCCAGCCCTTCGATGTATTTGTTGCCGTCCGTGTCATAGACATAGATGCCTTCGCCGCGGTCCAGGCACAGCTGTTCGGTCGCGGTGAAATTGGTGGTGGGATAGATGACTGGGGCCATGGCCAAACTCCTGCGATGATCTGCCCGTGAGCATTGTTTGGCAGTAGCATTGGCTTGTTTTTCAGCCCGCGTCAAAGGAATTTGATCAAATTTCACGAGGGCGTTTGAAAAAGCGAAAGGCCGCCCCGGAGGGCGGCCTTTTCGTTTCCCGATGGAGCGGGCGATGAGATTCGAACTCACGACCCTTACCTTGGCAAGGTAATGCTCTACCCCTGAGCTACGCCCGCGCTGCCATCCGGTGACGCGGTGAATAGGAAATCCGCGCGCAGGCCGCAAGCGGAAAATGACAGTTCAGTGAAGAAAGTGCCGCCGGTGCCGCGGTGCAGAAAAGCGAAAGGCCGCCCCGAAGGACGGCCTGTTCCGCTTTCGAATGGAGCGGGCGATGAGATTCGAACTCACGACCCTTACCTTGGCAAGGTAATGCTCTACCCCTGAGCTACGCCCGCGCTGCCATTCGGTGAGGCGGTGTTTAGGGTTTTCCCAAACGGGCCGCAAGAGGAAATTTTCAGAACCTCGCAAGTATCTGTGGATAAGCATTATTCTGCCGCTGTAAGGAAATCTGCGAGGCGGTCTTTCAGGGCGGCAAGATCCTTGGTCTCGCATTCCCAGATTGTCAGCACCTGCCAGCCCGCCGCCTGCAGCGCGGTCAGATGTTCGGCGTCGCGCTCCGCATTCCGGTGCAGCTTCGGCTCCCAATAGTCGCGGCGCGAGGCCGGGATGCGCCCGGCGCGGCAGTCATGCAGATGCCAGAAACAGCCATGCACAAAGATCACCTTGCGGCGCGGCCCGAACACCAGGTCGGGCTTGCCCGGCAGGTCCTTGCGGTGCAGGCGGTAGCGGTAGCCCATGCCATGCACCATCCGCCGCACCAGCATTTCCGGCTTGGTGTGCTTGGCGCGGATCTTGGCCATATTGGCGCTGCGCCGTTCCGGTGTCAGGGTGTCGGCCATTCCACGTGGTGCCTGGATTGTTCCACCATGCGGGCATGGTAGCTGTTTTCAATCCGGCAGGAAATGAAGGCGCTGGCCGGGCAGGGCGGCAGCCCCAGCGCTTTGATCAGCTGGGCATCCTTCTGGCCTTCCAGCAGCACGATCCGCTCGCGCGCCAGCATGTCGCGGGTGCCATGGCCGCCGTCGGCGCGGATGCGGCGCATGAAATCCTTCTGCTGCGCCACCGCCTCAACCACGTCGCGGGGAACCGGGCGGCCCTGGATCAGCCGGAACAGCCGCGCCATACGCTCGTTGCCGGTCTCGCCCGCAAAGATCTGCTCCACCGCCGCCTCATCCGCGGTGCGCCAGAAATTGGCGGGGTAGGGCTGGTCCTTCAGCAGCCACAGGATATGGCGGAACCCCTCGGCTGAAATGCTGCGCTTGGCATCCTTGTTCTGGCCTTGGGTCAGGTATTCCGGCCGGGCGATGATCAGCCCCAGATAGCAGCGCGCCCGCACTTCATCCGCTGCGACCAGCAGGCAGGCGCAATCAATCGCCTCGGTGGGGATCATCCAGTTGCCGCCCATCGTGTGCTTGATGTCGACATCCTGGCCCAGGATTTCTGTGTCCAGCCGCCCCTTGCGCAGCTTCAGCAGCGCCCGCAGCTCGATCTCGACCCGGGTGCCGATATAGGTCTTTTCGGTCTTCTCCAGCTCTTCATAAGCGCGCCGCCCGGTCTTGGGCGTCATGATCACATCGTCGATGCATTGGCGCAGCATCTGCGGCACATCGTATTCCAGCGCCAGCGCTCCGCCGGCACGGGTGGTGATCTCCTCCGCCAGCGGAAAGAGGACGCCAAAATCCGGATGGCCGGGGAGCACAAGGCTGTCGGGAAGTTTCTGTTTCATGAATGTCCACGCCCGGCCGCAAGGCCGGGCAGCGCCCGTCCCGCCCCCCATGGGACGGGCGCGACGCTTCCACCGCGCCGGGCCGGGCGCTGCCCTTGGCTCTGAGATAAGAGAGAGGCTTTATGCCCGCACAGCATGCAGCTTCGGCTTGGCAATCGCCGCCTTCAACTCACGCGCCACCGCCTCTGCCACCGGCGGCGGGAAGGCGTTGCCGACCTGGCGGTAGGCATTGGTCTTGGCGCCGGTGAAATGCCATGCGTCCGGGAAGCCCTGAATGCGCGCCACCATCCGCACCGTTAGGCGCGGCATGTCGTTGTGGAACGGATCCGGGGCTTCATTTGCGATGGTGCGCCCCTCAACCCCCAGCGCCGCCCAGGCGCGCCGCGCGCGGGTCGGCCCCAAATCGGGCCCCCCGTGTTTCTTGGAGCCGCCGACGATGGTCGGCGCAATCTCATCCGCCTTGGCGGCCCAATCATCCGCCCCGCGCCAGCCGCGCTCCTTCATCAGGTCGATCAGGGTTGCACCAACGGTCGGCGGGTTGTGCGGCAGCGGTTCGGGCCAGTTGAACTGGCCGGCAAATTCCTTGCGCAGGGCAACGATCGCCACCCGCGGCCGCAGTTGCGGCACACCGAAATCGGAGGCATTCAGCAGGCGCCAGTCGGTTTCATAGCCCAGCTTCGACAGCTGCTTTTTCAGCTTCTCGCGGTAGTCATGGAACACCGCATCCAGAAAGCCGCGCACGTTCTCGATCATCACCGCGCGGGGGCGGGTCGAATCCACAATCTCGATCGCATCATCGAACAGGTTGCGCTCGTCCTTCTCGCCCAGCTGCTTGCCGGCGACGGAAAACGGCGGGCAGGGCAGCCCGCCGGCCAACAGGTCGATGCCCTTGTAGTCGCCCGCGACGTCCTTGAACTTGCGCACGTCCTCTTCCAGCACGTTCCACGCGGGGCGGTTGTGGCGCAGGGTCGCGCAGCAGTGCTTGTCGATCTCAACCAGCGCCGTGTGGTCAAAGCCCGCCGCCTCGAGACCGAGGGCCTGGCCGCCCGCACCTGCGCATAGTTCTACCGATGTCAGCATTCTGCTCTGCCTGTCCGTTTCTGTTCTTGCTCTGTTCCTATGCGGTAAAGCGATTCCGCACAAGGTTTTCTGCACCCGGCCAGACTATGCGGAAATGCTGAAAAGCGAAAGGCCGCCCCGAAGGCGGCCTGTCCGTTTTCCCGATGGAGCGGGCGATGAGATTCGAACTCACGACCCTTACCTTGGCAAGGTAATGCTCTACCCCTGAGCTACGCCCGCGCTGCCATCCGGTGAGCGGTGAAATAGGGTCTCCACCCGCCCGCTGCAAGTGGAAAATCGGCGGCGGGTGAAAAAAATCTGCCCGGGCCGCGACGGAAAGGCAGAGGATGTGCGTTTGACAGTCAAACAAGAGGAACTTCAGGGGAGATTGAGCCCGTGCCTTGCAAGGATTACCTGCGGATCGCCAGCCTGGGTGTTGCGATTGCCCTGGGTCTGCTGGTGCACAGCGGTGAGCACCGCAGCGCACCGCAAGCGGACAGCTGGGCCGGCCCGATTGAGCAGCTCAAGCCGGTTCCAGTCGAAACCAGGACACTTCCGGCAACCGCTGTGTTGAACGCCTGATCCTGAAACGCTCGTTTCGTGATGCCGGTCCGGTGATTGAAAAGCCCGTAAGGCGGGCTTTCTCCGCCAGCGGCCTGTTTACCAGTCCTGAGGCACAGGGGTTGCTGACAGGACTTGTTCAAGCTGCGCCCGGCTGTCTGCATCCAGATGCGGTATCATCACCCGTGTGGTGAAGTTGCCGTACAGTTTCCCGTCAAGGAACACGCTCCAGTCGCGCAGGTTTGCCCGGTCAAATTCAACGGTGTCGCCGAAATGCTTGCCCGGCAGGTCATTCGGTTCATTCGCCAGCTTGCCGGTCATGCCGCCGCCGCTGGCAACGGTGAATTGGTCCACCCAGATGTTTCTCATGGCCATAGCTGGTCTCCAGCGCCACTTTGACCAATGCCCCGTCAGCTGCATTGCCCTGGCTGTCCAGAACATGGCTGAGAAAGGCATCCATCGAGCTTAGCGCCGAGCCGATGGCGGCGTTCATTTCCGTGTCCTCAGTCTCGAACTGGATGACGGGGTCCCCGGCAAATGCTGCGGCAGGGGAAAGTGCAACGAAAGCGGCGAAAATCAGAGGCCTGATCCTTTGAAACTCCACAAAAGAAAAAGCTGCGGCCAAGGGCTGGCCGCAGCTTCAACTTTAGCGCTTTCCGGCCGGCTTATTCCAGCTCGACCAGCAGATCCTTGGCGTCGATCTGGCCGCCGGCCTGAACGTGCACGGCCTTCACAACCGCGTCGCGCTCTGCGTGGATGCCGGTTTCCATCTTCATCGCTTCGATGGTCAGCAGCATGTCGCCTTCGTGCACCTGCTGGCCCACCTGCACCGCGACAGAGGCCACAACACCCGGCATCGGCGCGCCGACGTGGTTCGGGTTGCCTGCTTCCGCCTTGGCGCGGACTTCGGTCGAGGCCTTGACCAGACGGTTCGGCACCCGGATCACGCGGGGCTGGCCGTTCAGCTCGAAGAAGACCTTCACTTCGCCCTTCTCGTCGGTCTCGGAAATCGCCTGCAGGCGGATTTCCAGGGTCTTGCCCGGATCGATCTCGGCGGTGATCTCCTCACCTGGCTCCATGCCATAGAAGAAAGTCTTGGTTGGCAGGGTGCGCACCGGGCCGTACTGGCGGTGGCGGCCCATGTAGTCGAGGAACACCTTCGGATACATCAGGTAGCCGTTCAGGTCCTCGTCATCGACCTTGAAGCCTTCCAGCTCCTTCGACAGCTCCGCGCGGACCGCTTCCAGATTCACCGGCTCCAGATGCTTGCCCGGGCGTTCGGTGTTGGGCGCTTCGCCCTTCAGAACCTTGGACACGATACCTTCCGGGAAGCCGCCCGGGGGCTGGCCCAAGTTGCCGCGCATCATGTCGACCACCGAGTCGGGGAAGGCCACGTCGGTTTCCGGGTTTTCGACCTCATCGCGGGTCAGGCCCTGGGAGACCATCATCAGCGCCATGTCGCCAACCACCTTGGACGAGGGGGTCACTTTCACGATATCGCCGAACATCTGGTTCACGTCGGCATAGGTCTGCGCCACGTCAGCCCATTTCTCTTCCAGCCCCAGGCTGCGCGCCTGCGCCTTCAGGTTGGTGAACTGGCCGCCCGGCATCTCGTGCAGGTAGACCTCGGAGGCCGGGGCCTGCAGGCCGCTTTCGAACGCCGCATACTGCGCCCGCACCTGTTCCCAGTAGCCGGAGATCTCGCGCACCTTGGCGATATCGATGCCGGTGTCGCGGTCGGTGTTGCGCAGCGCCTCGACGATGGAGCCCAGGCAGGGCTGCGAGGTGCCGCCGGAGAAGGCGTCCATCGCCGCATCCACCGCATCCACGCCGGCATCCGCCGCAGCCAGGATGGTGGCACCGGCCACACCGGAGGTGTCGTGGGTGTGGAAGTGGACCGGCAGGCCGACCTCTTCCTTCAGCGCCTTGACCAACTGGCGGGCAGCGGCAGGCTTCAACAGGCCTGCCATGTCCTTCAGGCCCAGGATGTGGGCGCCGGCGGCTTCCAGCTCTTTCGCCATGCCGACATAGTACTTGAGGTCGTACTTGGCGCGGTTCGGGTCCAGGATATCGCCGGTATAGCAGATGGTGCCTTCGCAGACCTTGCCGCTCTCGACCACTGCGTCCATGGCAACGCGCATGTTCTCGACCCAGTTCAGCGAGTCGAATACGCGGAACACGTCGACGCCGGTGGTTGCCGCCTGGCGCACGAACTCCTGCACCACATTGTCCGGATAGTTGGTGTAGCCGACGCCGTTGGAGGCGCGCAGCAGCATCTGGGTCATCAGGTTCGGCATCCGCTCGCGCAGGTCGCGCAGGCGCTGCCAGGGGCATTCCTGCAAAAAGCGGTAGGCCACATCAAAGGTCGCACCGCCCCAGCACTCGACCGAGAATAGCTGACTCAGGTTCTGCGCATAGGCCGGCGCCACCTTGATCATGTCGATCGAGCGCATCCGGGTCGCCAGCAGGGACTGGTGGCCGTCGCGCATGGTGGTGTCGGTCAGCAAGAGCTGGCGCTGCGACTTCATCCAATCGGCCACCGCCTGGGCGCCCTTCTGCTCCAGCAGGTTGCGGGTGCCATAGGGCAGGTTGCCCACTTCCGCCTTCGGTGCGCGCGGCTCCTTCAGGTCGGCGGCGGGGGCGGCCCGGCCTTCGGTCTCCGGGTGGCCGTTCACGGTGATGTCCGCGATATAGGTCAGCACCTTGGTGCCGCGGTCGCGGCGCTTCTTGAACTGGAACAGGTCCGGTGTCTCGTCGATGAACTTGGTGGTGTATTCATTCGACAGGAAGGTCGGGTGCTTCAGCAGGTTTTCGACAAACGCGATGTTGGTGGAAACACCGCGGACCCGGAATTCGCGCAGCGCGCGGTCCATGCGGGCAATCGCCTTTTCCGGGGTCGGCGCCCAGGCGGTCACCTTGGTCAGCAGCGAGTCATAGTAGCGGGTGATCACGCCGCCCGCGTATGCGGTGCCGCCGTCCAGGCGGATGCCCATGCCGGTGGCGGAACGGTAGGCGGTGATGCGGCCGTAGTCCGGGATGAAATTGTTCAGCGGATCTTCGGTGGTGACGCGGGTCTGCAGCGCGTGGCCGTTCAGGCGGATATCGTCCTGGCTGGCCTTGCCGGTGGCCTCGGCAATGGTCTTGCCTTCGGCGATCAGGATCTGCGCCTGCACGATGTCGATGCCGGTGACCTCTTCGGTCACGGTATGCTCCACCTGCACCCGCGGGTTCACTTCGATGAAGTAGAACTTGCCGTCGTTCATATCCATCAGGAATTCGACGGTGCCCGCGCATTCATAGTTCACGTGCTGGCAGATCTTGCGGCCCAGGTCGCACAGTTCCGCGCGCTGTTCTTCGCTCAGGTACGGGGCAGGGGCGCGCTCAACCACTTTCTGGTTGCGGCGCTGAACCGAGCAGTCCCGTTCGTACAGGTGATAGATCTCGCCGTGCTTGTCGCCCAGGATCTGCACCTCGACGTGGCGGGCGCGGGTGATCATCTTCTCCAGATAGCCCTCGCCGTTGCCGAATGCGGCTTCCGCCTCGCGGCGGCCTTCCAGCACTTTCTCTTCCAGCTCCTTCTCGGCATGGATCGGACGCATGCCGCGGCCGCCGCCGCCCCAGGAGGCTTTCAGCATCAGCGGGTAGCCGATCTCGGCCGCTTCCTTGCGGATCGCGTCCATGTCGTCGCCCAGCACCTCGGTTGCCGGAATCACCGGCACGCCGGCGGCAATTGCCACCTTGCGGGCAGAGGCCTTGTCGCCAAGGGCGCGCATGGTTTCGGCCTTGGGGCCGATGAAGGTGATGCCATTGCGGGCGCAAGCGTCCACGAAATCCGGGTTCTCGGACAGCAGGCCGTACCCGGGGTGGATCGCATCGGCGCCGCTTTCCTTGGCCACCCGGATGATCTCGTCGATCGACAGGTAAGCCGCAACCGGGCCCATGCCTTCGCCGATGCGGTAGGCCTCGTCCGCCTTGAACCGGTGCAGGCCGAGCTTGTCTTCCTCGGCATAGACGGCGACGGTGCGCTTGCCCATCTCGTTGGCTGCGCGCATCACGCGGATCGCGATCTCGCCACGGTTGGCAATCAGGATTTTTTTGAAGTCGGTCATTTCACCCTCGGGGTCCGTGCAAGTTGGTGCAGTGTTAGGCGGATATTAGCGGCTGGTATAGACGTAGTTCTGGGTATTTCCGGCATGATTGCGCTCTCAAGCGGCCTGTTTTTCCATTCCTGATCCGCGTTTTGCCCATTCCGGCTGTCAGGCGGGTCCAGCCGCCCAATCTGCTAACATTTACAGATTCCGCCAAAATTTTGCATCTGCAGCATGGTTTTGTAACTATTTTTTCCGCGCCGCAGCGAAAATATGACGTTGCGGATGCGTCATTTTGGCGCAATTTTCCCGGTTTTGCACGAAATGCGCCGGCCGGCAGTGCAGTCAGGCCAATTTCCGCAGCTGCAGGCTGCGCGCCTCCGTCAGGCTGGACAGGCCCAGCTGGCCCATATTGGCTTCCAGATCCTTGGTCAGAATGCTGATCAGATGCGCCGGACCGGCCTCTCCCAAGGCGGCCAGCGCATAGTGGAAGGCGCGCCCCAGCATGATGAAATCCGCCCCCAGCGCCAGCGCCCGCAGGATGTCCAGCCCGCCCTCGATGCCGCTGTCGAAAATGACAGGAACGGTAACGGCCTCGCGCACCTCCGGCAGCAGGCTGATGGCGGGCGGGCAGCCGTCGAACTGTCGGCCGCCGTGGTTGGACAGCCAGATCGCGTCGGCGCCCGCCTCTTGCAGCCGCCGCGCATCTTCGGCCCGCTGCACGCCCTTGATGATGAACGGCCCGTCCCAGTTGCGCCGCAACCAGTCGACATAGGCCCAGTCGGGCGAGGTCCGCAGCAGATAGCCGATATGCGCGGTTGGCGGCAGGTTAGCCTGATCGCCGCTGATGTATTTATCCAGCGTCCGCATGTGCGGCATCCCGGCCCGGGCCATTCCCAGTGCCCAGGCGGGCCGCAGCGCGATCTGTGCCAAGAGCCGCGGGGTCAGCCGGGGCGGCTGCGTCAGGCCGGAGCGGGTCTGCCGTTCCCGGCGCGAGGCGACCGGCACATCCACCGTCAGCACCAGGGTGCGGAACCCCGCATCCCGCGCCCGCGCCAGCAGGTCGCTGCGGATGCCCTCATCCTTGGGCGGGTAGAGCTGAAACCAAGCATCCTTGCCCAGATGCGGCGCCAGATCCTCCGGCATCTGGCTGGCCACGGTGGACAGGCAATAGGGGATGCCCGCGGCGGCGGCGCTGCGGGCCAGGATGCCCTCGGCATCGGGCCAGATCAGGCCGGACATGCCGACGGGCGCCACGCCAAAAGGGCAGGCGTATGCGGCCCCCAGAAGCTCAATCGACAGATCCGTCTCCAGCGGCCCGTGCAGCACCGACGGCAGCATGCCGATCCTGTCCAGCCCGGTGCGGTTCTGCGCCTTGGCGGCCTCAGTGCCGGTGCCGCTGTCCAGATACTCCCAGACGAACTTCGGCAGCCGCTGTCTGGCGCGGTCTTTCAGATCGCTAAGGCCCGGGTAATTCTGATGCAAATCCATGCAGCTATTGGTACGCGGCCGTCAGGAGAGTGCAAGAAAAAGCGCCGGAACCGGCCAGCGGCCCCGGCTTCTTGCGGCGCCTAGGCCGCTGCGTCCTTGTCCTGAGCGCTGCCGGCGGCGGCGATCTGTGCCGGCGGATTGCGCGGTGCCGCCGCCGTTCCCTCGGCAACGCAGACCTGGTTGCGCCCCTTGGCCTTGGCCTCGTACAGCGCCTCGTCGGAGGCGCGCAGCAGATCCTGCGGCATGGTGCCATGCGCTGGGTAATGGGCAACGCCCAGCGAGATGGATATCCGCGGCAGCGCCTTTTCGCCGTAGCGCACCACCACGTCCTCGACGGCCTGCCGCAGCAGCTCCGCCTTGGTGACGGCATCCTCCGGGTGCACGCCCGGCAGCAGCAGCGCAAATTCCTCGCCGCCGGGACGGCAAGCCACCTCTTCGCCGTCACAGGCCTGCTCCAGCGCCGTGCCCACGGCCCGCAGCACCATGTCGCCTGCATCATGGCCGTGATTGTCATTGAATTTCTTGAAGTGGTCGACGTCGATGGACACCACGCTCAGCGGCCGTCCGCGGCTCTGGCTGGCACCCACGAATTTGCGCAGGCACTCGGTCATGTGGCGGCGGTTGAACAGGCCGGTCAGCGGGTCGCGCACGGACTGGTCGTGCAGCTGGTCGCGCATCCGCACGTTGGCAATCGCCATGCTGATCTGCTCCGCGCACATCTGCGCCAGCTGCTTGCAGCCGGAGAAATCACCGGCCCGGCTCGGCCGCGACCGCAGGTGCATCAGGCCGACGGTCTCGCCATGCGCCAGGATCGGGAAGCAGAAATAGGGCCGACCGTCATGCGGTTCCGCGTGGGCGCAGGTGAACTCCACTTCCGAGGCGCCGAACTCATAGGTCCGGCCGCGGCGCAGCCCCCAGCATTCGCCCGGCTGGATGTGGTCCTTGTGGCTGCCGCCGTTCCAGCTGGCACAGCCGTCCAGCACGTCGCGCGAATTGGAAAACACATAGATGCTGCCCTCGGAATCCGGCAGCAGATGGCTCATGAACTCGGACACCATGTCAAACAGCTCACCCAGCGAGCGGCAGGACTGCAGCCATTCGTTCAGCTCGCCCAACAGCTTCACTTCCCGCGCCAGCTGCAGCTGGTTTGCCATGATCTCCTGATCCTTGGCAGACCGCTCCTCAACCTGGCGCAGGCTGCGGCGGTTGGATTTGAAAACAACCGCCGACACGATGGCCATCGCCGTCACTGTCACCAGCGAAATCAGCGCCAGAGACATGCGGACACGGGAAATGAAGGTGTTCCGCACATCGGTAATGTCCGAGTAGAACTCGATCGCCCCGATGAAAATGCCATCGTGCATGACCGGGGAATAGACTTCGGCCACCTCGCGGTTCGGGATGGAGCCGTCGGGATTGACAGCGGTCATCAGCCCGTCCACCTCGGTCGCGGGCTTTTCTTCATGCTTGTAGTAGACGACGCCCTGCGAGACGGCGGTCTGGAAATACTCCTTGGTGTTCCGCTGGCCGATTTCCTCGGCGCGGGTGGACCAGAAAATAGTCCCGTCCGACTCGAACAGTTTCAGCCGGTACACGTCCGAGGTTTTCGGCACCAGGTTCAGATATTCCCGGTCGTGCTCATCCAGTTCGCCGAGCACAAAAGCGTCCTTGCTGTTTGAAAGGTGCAGCAGAACCGCCCGCCGCCAGGTGTCGGCTTGCTTGCGCAGGTCCGCTTCCAGCATCCGGTCCACGATGGGCGAAGGGACGGAATAAACGGCCCAGGCCGACAGCGCAGCCGCTGCCAGCATCAAGGGCAGCAGCAGCAGGGTCTTGAGCTTGGAAAGAAGCTTTCCGGCGGGCCGGTGTGTCATGATGGTCCCCAGTCAAACGGCGTTTGCGTTAATATTGCGCAGCAGGCTTTACAGAACATGAATTTCCCGCCTCCGCTTGTGCTGAATAGGCAAAATGCACGCTAAAAGGTGCCTTGACGGTGCCGCTGATTTTCCTGCGATCCAGGCGAACAGACTGTGAACGTCCTCTTTCCGCCGGACCTGAATCACGCTAGGATCACGGCCATGAGCAGTTTTGACGAAATGGACGCCTTTGAGGGCGCATCGCTGTCGTCCCGCGCCATGGCGGCGCGGCCGATGCCCTATCTGGACACGCTGAACCCGGCCCAGCGGGAGGCGGTGGAATGCCTGGACGGACCGGTCCTGATGCTGGCCGGCGCCGGCACCGGCAAGACCAAGGCGCTGACCACCCGCATCGTGCATCTCCTCAGCACGGGCCGCGCGCGCCCGAACGAGATCCTGTCGGTGACTTTCACCAACAAGGCCGCGCGTGAGATGAAAGAACGGGTCGGCGGCATGCTCGGCCAGGCGGTCGAGGGGATGCCCTGGCTCGGCACCTTCCACTCGATCTGCGTCAAGCTCTTGCGCCGCCATGCGGAACTTATTTGCCTTTCGGAGAAGGCGGTTTCCCACCCAGCGTCGGGTGGTTCAGAAACAAATGCGAGTGGCTTGGATGCTTATGATCATGGTCCTGTGCCAATGCCGCCGCAGCCGGAACCTGTCAGGGGAAATGCCGTTGGGCATGGCGTTCATCTGAAATCCAACTTCACCATTCTGGATACCGATGATCAGATCCGGCTCTTGAAACAGCTGATCCAGGCGGCAGGCATCGACGACAAGCGCTGGCCTGCGCGGATGCTGGCAAACATCATCGACGATTGGAAAAACCGCGCTCTGACACCTGAGAAGGTGCCGGTTGCAGACGCCAGCGCCTACAATCATCGGGGCGTGGAGCTTTACGCTCAGTACCAGCGTCGACTGATCGAGTTGAACGCGGTCGATTTCGGCGACCTGCTCCTGCACATGGTGACGATCTTCCAGAACCACCCGGACGTGCTGGAGCAGTACCAGCGCTGGTTCCGCTACATCATGGTGGACGAATACCAGGATACCAACGTTGCCCAGTACCTCTGGCTGCGGCTGCTGGCCGGCGCGCACAAGAACGTCTGCTGCGTTGGCGACGACGACCAGTCGATCTACGGCTGGCGCGGCGCCGAGGTTGGCAATATCCTGCGGTTCGAGAAGGACTTTCCCGGCGCCATGGTGGTGCGGCTGGAGCAGAACTACCGCTCCACCGGCCATATCCTTGCCGCCGCGTCCAACGTGATCCGCGGCAATGCCGGCCGTCTGGGCAAGGAGCTGTGGACCGATGCCGGCGACGGCGAGAAGGTCCGCCTGATCGGCCATTGGGACGGCGAGGAAGAGGCCCGCTGGATCGGCGAAGAGATTGAATCGATGCAGCGCGGCACCCGTGGACAGTCGCCCATCGGCCTCAACAGCATGGCCATCCTGGTCCGCGCCTCCCACCAGATGCGCGCGTTCGAGGACCGCTTCCTGACCATCGGCCTGCCGTACCGGGTGATCGGCGGCCCGCGGTTCTATGAGCGGATGGAGATCCGCGATGCCATGGCTTATTTCCGCGTCGTGGTCTCCCCCGACGACGACCTGGCGTTCGAACGCATCGTCAACACCCCCAAGCGCGGCCTTGGCGACAAGGCGCAGCAGACCATTCAGACCATCGCGCGCGAGAACGGCGTCTCTCTGGTCGAGGGCGCCCGGCTGGCGGTCGAGAGCGGCCAGATCAAGGGCAAGGGCGGCGGCGCCCTGCGTGAACTGGTCGAGGGCATTGCCCGCTGGGGCCGGATGGCCGGCGACGCGGACATCACCCATATGGAGCTGGCCGAGATCATCCTGGATGAGTCGGGCTACACCGCCATGTGGCAGAACGACAAGAACCCGGACTCGCCCGGCCGTCTGGAAAACCTCAAGGAACTGGTGAAGGCGCTGGAAAGCTTCGAGAACCTGCAGGGCTTCCTCGAACACGTCAGCCTGGTGATGGACAACGACAAGCAGGACGCGGACGAGAAGGTCTCGATCATGACCCTGCACGCCGCCAAGGGCTTGGAGTTCCCCGCCGTTTTTCTGCCGGGCTGGGAGGACGGGCTGTTCCCCTCGCAGCGCTCGATGGACGAAAGCGGCCTCAAGGGGCTCGAAGAGGAACGCCGCCTGGCCTATGTCGGCATCACAAGGGCAGAGGAAATCTGCACCATCTCCTTTGCCGGCAACCGCCGGGTGTTCGGCCAGTGGCAGTCGCAGCTGCCCTCGCGCTTCATTGACGAGCTGCCCGAAGAGCACGTCGAGGTGCTGACCCCGCCGGGCCTATACGGCGGCGGCTATGGCGCCGCAGCACCGGGCGCGGGGCAGGTGCGGTCCACCATCGAAGAAAAGGTGGCGCAGGCCGACGGCTACAACTCTCCCGGCTGGAAACGGATGCAGGCCCGCGCGGGCCAGTACGGCATGTCCCAGCCCAAGGAGAGCAAGCATCAGGTGATCGATCTCACCGCCACCTCCAGCTTTACCCTGGGGGAGCGGGTGTTCCACCAGAAGTTCGGCTATGGCGCCATCACCGGCATCGAGGGCGACAAGCTGGAAATTGATTTCGAGAAGGCGGGCCCCAAGAAGGTGGTGGCCAAATTCGTCACCGCCACAGACGACGTGCCGTTCTGACCGGCGGCGGGGACTGCCCCGCCGCGATCACCGCAGCGCAATCATCGCAATGCCGATGGCAATCAGCACCGCCCAGCCGAGGCGGCTAAGGCCGCGCGGCTCCTTCAGCACCAGCGCCGCCAGGATCACCGACACCGGGATCGACACCTGCCGCACCGCGCTTACCGCCGCCGCCTCGGCGCCCAGCTGAAACACCCTCAGGATCAAGAGGTACGACAGGTAGGACGACAGCCCGGCAAACAGGATGCGCCAGGGGTTCTGCGCCCAGCCCCGCACCACGCCCAGCAGGGGCGCCGACTGCCCCCGGTCCTCCCAGGCGCGCAAGGCCCCCATGGCCGCCGTCACCAGGATATAGGTCCAGAACAGGAACGGCGCGCTGGTGGTGCCCTGCATCGCCGCCGCATCGGAAATCGAATAGGCAGCCGACCCCAGCATCGCCGCCGCCGCCATGGCAAAGGCGCGCGGATCATCCAGCAAGCGCCCCTTGCCCTTCTGGATCATCAGCCCGGCCCAGATGATCAGCCCCATCCCCAGCAGCGCCGCCCCGGTATAGCTGCGGTCCAGCACCAGCCAGCTGAAGGCGGCAATCGCCAGGGGCGAGGAGCGCACGATCGGGTAATAGGCCGACAGGTTTCCCCGCCGCAGCGCCGACAGGGTGCCGTAGTAGTAAACCGTCAGCCCCAGCGCCGAGACCAGAACCAGCGGCCAGATCCCGGCGGGCAGGGCAGGGGTCTGCCCGGCCAGCGCCATGTGCAGGCCTGCAAACACCACCCACGACAGGCACACCCCGGTATAGCAGGACACCGGATGCGCCACGCCCTTCAGCGTCAGGTCCCGCAGCGGGTGGGTGACCGCCGACAGCAGCACCAGCAGGATCCACAGCAGTTCCACTTAGGAGGCAGCCCCCTGGCCCGGCCGGTCCAGATAGGCGTCGAAATGCACCGTCACCTGATCGCCGCTCACCTGCACCACGCCATAGGCCAAGGGCTCGACGCTGTATTCGCTGCCGGCCCGCTCAGGCACCAGCGGGATCTGGTGGTTGGTGCTGGGCAATGACGTGAAGCTGTAGCCGCGCCAGTTCACATAGGTCATCCGGTGCACATGGCCGAAGAAGATGTGGCGGATGTTCCGCCCTTTCTGCAGTGCTGCGTGAAAGCCTTCCGGATCGCGCAGCTTGATGTCGTCGACATAAGGCAGCCCGATATCAAATGGCGGGTGGTGCAGGAACAGGAACACCGGCGCCTCTCCCGCGGCCTCCAGCTCCGCCTCCAGCCAGGCCAGCCGGTCCCCGCACAGCTCCCCGTCATGCACGTCCGGCCCGCCGGTGAGGGTGTCGAGGAACAGGAACCTGGCGCCGCCGGCTGCGTGGCTGTGCTGCACGAACCCGCCGCCGTCGCGCGGATGATCGGCAAAGACGCTCAGGAAATTCTCCCGCACGTCATGATTCCCCAGCATCAGGAAGGCCGGCAGCGGGAGCGCCGCCAGCTGCTCCTGCAGCCAGCTATAGGCCGCGGGATCGCCCTCGTCGGCCAGATCGCCGGAGATCACGCAGAACGCGGCGTCCTGGTGCCATTCGGCAATATCCGCCAGCACCCGCTGCAGATTCGCCGCCGGATCGCCGCCGTTCAGCGGCACGCCGGGCGCCATCAGGTGAATATCGGTGATGTGGATGAACTTCATGACGCGGTCCCGCAAATGCCTGTTGCCATTGCTGGCACTAGACCCCGCGGCGCGCGCTTTGGATAGCGTAAAAACGTCAGCCTCCCGGTCCGGGCGCGGCAATACCCGCCCCCGGAATCAAGAAACGGCGGCGCCCAGGGAGGAGGAGGGGCACCGCCGTTCTGTCAAACACCGGGAGTTAGGGAGGAGGAGTTCCCGGTGATCCAAACCCGGCTTTTGAGGCCGGTATAGGGTGCGGTGGCATCAGGGAGGAGGAGGATGCCACCGCCAAAGACAGGTCCCTCAAGGGAGGAGGAGGAAGGACCTGATCTCTATCAGTTGTTCTCGTAAGCCGCCTGATAGGCGACGCGCTTGATTTCGGACCGGTTCAGGCCCAGGTCTGCCAGGTCGCGGCCGGACAGCGCCGACAGCTCGTTGACGGTCTTGCGGTACAGGCGGTAGCGGACGAACTTGACCAGCAGGGCATCCAGGAAGCCAACCGGGGATGCGACGCTCACCGCGGAGATCTGTTGTGCTGCTGCCATCGTTCTGTTCCTTCGTCTATCGTCTCGTCGTGTGCCGCTGTGGCGTTTCTTGAATGACAATTTAAGGATATGCCGCAGATGCACAATCCCGTGCCTCGTCAATGCTGCTATGCGGCATGTGCATGGGTGACGCTAGGTAGGCCTTTGTAATTGGACAAGATTTTCAGCGGTTCGTTATGCGGCTGTATAATTTCCGGGCACTGCGCTGCGGCCTGCGCATGGCTGGCGGGGCGGCAGCTTGACAGGCCCGGGCCTTTTGCTGCGGCAAACGCGCTGGCCGGGTTCCAAGCGCGGCGGCGCACACATATATATGGGCCGGATTTGACGCAGGAGAGCAGCCATGGGTGTCACGCAACAGCAGATTCACGCAGTATTGGAACGGCTGGCCCTGCCGGACGGCGGCACCCTGGTCTCGCGCGACATGCTGCGGGCGCTGCGCATCGAGGGCAGCAAGGTGAGCTTCGTGATCGAGGCGCCGAGCCCCGAGATCGCCAAGCTGATGGAGCCCTTGCGCAAGGCCGCCGAGGCGGCGGTGCTGTCGCTGGAGGGAGTCGAAACCGTCTCCGCCGCGCTGACCGCCCACGCCCCCCAGCAGCCCGCCCCCAGCCTCAAGGTTGGCGGCCACCCGAAACCGCAGGCCGGGCCGCTGAAACCGGCGGGCGTCAAGCGCATCCTGGCGGTTGCCTCCGGCAAGGGCGGGGTGGGCAAATCCACCGTGTCGTCGAACCTCGCCGTGGCGCTGGCCAAACAAGGCCGCAAGGTGGGCCTTTTGGATGCCGACATCTACGGCCCCTCCCAGCCCCGGATGATGGGCGCCACCGGACGGCCGGCCAGCCCCGACGGCAAGACCATCGAGCCGCTGCACGCCCACGGCGTCACCCTGATGTCGATCGGCTTCATGCTGGAAGAGGGCAAGGCGGTGGTCTGGCGCGGCCCGATGCTGATGGGCGCGCTCCAGCAGATGCTGGGGCAGGTGAACTGGGGCGAGCTGGACGTGCTGATCGTCGACCTGCCGCCCGGCACCGGCGACGTGCAGCTGACGCTCTGCACCAAGGCGGAGCTTTCGGGCGCCATCGTGGTCTCCACCCCGCAGGACGTGGCGCTGCTCGATGCGCGCAAGGCCATGGACATGTTCAAGACGCTGAAGACCCCGGTGCTGGGGCTGATCGAGAACATGTCCTTCTTCACCTGCCCGGACTGCGGCGGCGAGCATCACATCTTCGGCCACGGCGGCGTTGCGGCTGAGGCGGAGGCGCTGGGCCTGCCGCTGCTGGGCGCGCTGCCGATTGACTTGGAAACCCGGCTGGCCGGCGACAGCGGCACGCCGGTTGCTGCGGGGGAGGGGGCGATGGCCCGGGCCTATGCCCGGATCGCCGAAGGGCTGATCGGCGGAGGCATGGCCTGAGACGCGCAGCCGCCCCGCTACTAAAAGTGTCCTGAAAGGCCCGCCGCTCTGGCGGGCCTTTTGCCTGACTGGGGGCAACGGGATGCTGCCGCTTTGGGGTGCGGCGGCAGTGCGCGGCGGCCTTCGGCCCTGTCCCGCGCTGCAATTTGGGCGCCGGTGGGATTGCCTGCCAGAAATGGGACTGCATGGCACCTGCCGCATCCCGCGGGATTTTGCGGGACGGCCGGGAATGCATGGGACGGCTGGGAATTCACGGGACCGGCGGGAATTCATGGGCGGCATGGGAAATCATGGCCCTTTTCCCGTCATTGCCCTCTTGCGGTTGCGAATCACTTGGTGCTGAAACGCTTCCGCGGGGCAATTCCGGTACTGCCGCAGGTCGAAAGCTGAGAACGTAAGGGGAACCCTTTGGAATTCCGGAGCCGCTGCAGCGGAATCGCGGGAAACTATGGGAAAAAAATTGCGGCTGCAACTCATCTCTATATCTAGTGTTTGCGCTGGATTCACTCACAACAAGTTCCGAAATTGGCTCTAAATCCACCGCGAATCCCAGTCAAATCCGTGGAATCATTGTCAAGGCTTCGGCGGTTTCCCGCAAAAAACAGTTGCAGGGCCATCAATTCCCATAGTATCCCTAATTCATCAGATGAGACGAGGGACGGGGCGCCAAACGACCCCAAAACCAAAATCAAAACAAGCAGGTTTCATACAGGCCTTCGCTTTCATCAAACAAGAGATCCGGCGCGCGGGCGAGCAGACATCCCCCCAGGTGGCGCGTGCAGTCGGACATCCCGCAAAGCGGGCCAAGGCGGCGGGTTGATCAGTGGCAGCAGATCAACCCGCCCCTTTTCATTCTGGGGGACGGATCAACGCGAGGGACGCGCGAAAAGGGAACGGTAACTTGGGCCGCAGGTTCAGAGGCGAAAGCCACCACAAGGTGGACAGCAAGGGGCGGGTGTCAATCCCGGCCTCTTTTCGCCGTGTGCTGGAGGCCGCCGACCCGAACTGGCAGCCCGGCCAGAACCCGGAACTGGTGATCGTCTACGGCGACCAGCGCCGCAATTTCCTGGAATGCTATACTATAGAGGCGATCGAGGAGGTCGACGCCAAGATCGACCAGCTCCCGCGCGGCTCGATGCAGCGCAAGATGCTGCAGCGCATGTTCCACGGCCAGTCGTTCCCGACCAACGTGGATGAGACCGGCCGCCTGGTGCTGCCGGCCAAGCTGCGCCAGAAAATCGACCTTGAGGCAGAGGCCTTTTTCATCGCCGCAGGCGACACCTTCCAGATATGGAAGCCGGAAACCTACGAGGCAGAGGAACTGGCCCAGGCCGAAAAATGGATGGAGGACCTGCCCGAGGACTTCGATCCGATGGAATTCCTAGATGGCGCCGGGGGCGCTTGAGACATGACCCAGGACCAAACAGCTGCCAATGGTCCCCACATTCCCGTCCTTCTGCGCCCGCTGCTGCAGGCCGTGGCGCCGGTCACGGGCCGCTGGCTTGACGGCACTTTCGGCGCGGGCGGCTACACCCGCGGCCTGCTGGAAGCCGGCGCCGAGCAGGTCATCGGCGTGGACCGCGACCCGCTGGCCTTTGAACTCGCCAAAACCTGGGCGGGGGAGTACGGCGACCGCCTGATCCTGCAGCCCGGCGTCTTTTCCCGCATGGATGAATACGCCCAGGACCTCGACGGCGTGGTGCTGGACCTTGGCGTCTCCTCGATGCAGCTGGATCTTGCCGAACGCGGCTTCTCCTTTATGAAGGACGGCCCGCTGGATATGCGGATGTCCCAGTCCGGCCCCTCTGCTGCCGACCTGATTGCGGAACTGACCGAGGCGCAGATCGCCGACATTCTGTTCCACTACGGCGAGGAGCGCGCCAGCCGCCGCATCGCCAAAGCCATTGTAAAAGAACGCACAATCGAGCCGATCACCACCACCCTGCGCCTTGCGGGCATCATCGAGAGCTGCCTGCCGCGCCCCAAGCCCGGCCAGTCGCATCCCGCGACCCGCAGCTTCCAGGGCCTGCGCATCGCAGTGAACGCCGAATATGACGAGCTGTTCGAGGGCCTTCTGGCCGCCGAGCGCGCGCTGAAGCCCGGCGGCCTCCTGGCGGTTGTCACCTTCCACTCGGTCGAGGATCGCATGGTCAAACGCTTCTTCCAGCACCGCGCGGGCAAGACCGGCCGCGCCAACCGCTATGCGCCGGAGCAACAGGAAACCCCCGCCCAGTTCGAGCTGGTCACCCGCAAGGCGGTGGGGCCGGACGAGCAGGAGCTGGCCGAAAACCCGCGCTCCCGGTCCGCCCGCCTGCGGGTCGGGCGCCGCACCGATGCCGCACCCGGGCCGATCTCGGCCAAGGAGCTTGGAATGCCGCAGCTGAAAGAGGCGCGCAAATGAAGACTTTGCTGTATGCCGCAACCTGCCTGGCCGTCTTCGGCCTCGCCTTCTGGGCCTACCGCGAAAACTACGCCACCCAGCAGGTGCTGAAGGATACCCGCGCGCTGCAGCGCGAGATCGGCGCCGCCCAGGTGCGCCTCAGCGTGCTGCGCGCCGAATGGGCCTACCTCAACCGCCCGCAGCGGCTGCGCGATCTGGCCGACATCAACTTCGACCGCCTCGGCCTCTTGCCGCTGCGCCCGGATCAGTTCGGCCGCGTGGATGAGGTCTCCTACCCGGCGCCGCCGGAGCTGGAGATCGAAAACGAGATCGAAGTCTCCGGCCTGAACGCAGGGAGCCAGCCATGATCCGCACGCCGCTCCGCCCGCTGGCCCGCATCCTGCACGCCCGTGCCTCTGGCGAGAACCCGGACGTGATCGAAAAGGAAAACATCAGCCTGCGCCATCAGGAGATGCAGGTGCAGGCCCGCCAGCGTGCCGAGGGGCGGCTCTTGGTGCTGGGGTTGTTCTTTGTCTGCGCCTTCGGGGCGATCATCGCCCGCATGGGCATGACCGCGGTATCGGAACCGGCAGAACCCATTGCCAGCGTCCCCGGCGCCGCCATCGCCGCGCAGCGCGCCGATATCGTCGACCGCAACGGCAGCCTGCTGGCCACCAATTTCGAAACCCATTCCCTCTACGCCCAGCCGCCGCAGATGATTGATCCTGTCGGCGCCGCGGAAAAGCTGGTGGAGATCTTCCCCGATCTCGACCGCGAGCGGCTGATCAAGGATTTCACAGGAAAGCGCAAGTTTCTGTGGGTAAAGAAGAAAATCAGCCCGGAGCAGCTCCAGGCGGTGCATGACATCGGCGATCCCGGCCTGATGTTCGGCCCGCGCGAGATGCGCCTGTACCCCAATGGCCGCCTCGCCGCCCATGTCCTGGGCGGCGCCGGATTCGGCAAGGAAGGCGTGAACGCCGCCGAGGTGATCGGCGTCGCCGGTGTCGAACGCCAGTTCGACGATTACCTGCGCGATCCGGCCAATGCAGGCAAACCGCTGCAGCTGTCCCTCGACCTCACCGTGCAGGCGGCGGCAGAGCAGGTGCTTTATGGCGGCATGAAGCTGATGAACGCCAAGGGCGCCACCTCGATCCTGATGGATGCCCACACCGGCGAGGTGATCTCGGTGGTGTCCTTCCCGGATTTTGACCCCAACGACCGGCCGCGGCCGCCGACCTCCGGCTTTGATCCCTCCGACAGCCCGCTGTTCAACCGCTCGGTGCAGGGGGTCTATGAGCTCGGCTCCACCTTCAAGATTTTCACCGCCGCCCAGGCGATGGAACTGGGACTGGTCGGCGCCGACACCGTGATCGACACCCGCGGGCCGCTGCGCTGGGGCCGCTTCGCGATCCGCGATTTCCGCAACTACGGCAACGAGATGTCGGTGACCAAGATCATAGTCAAATCCTCCAACATCGGCACCGCGCGGCTGGCGCAGCAGATCGGGGTGGAGCGGCAGAAAAGCTTCCTCAGCGATCTTGGCATGCTGGAGCCGACCCCGTTTGAAATTTCCGAGGCCAAGGGCGGCAAGCCGCTTTTGCCCGGCAACTGGTCGGAGCTGTCGGCGATGACCATTTCCTACGGCCACGGCATTTCCACCACGCCGATGCATCTGGCGGCGGGCTATGCAGCGATTGCCAACGGCGGCCGCTACGTGGCGCCGACGATTCTGAAACAGGCCGCGCCGCAGCTGGGCGAACGGGTGATGAGCACCGCAACCGCCGCCGCCGCGCGCAAGATGTTGCGCAAGGTGGTGAGCGAAGGCACCGCGTCTTTTGCCGAGGTCGAGGGCTACCAGGTCGGCGGCAAGACCGGCACCGCGGACAAGCCCAAACCCCGCGGCGGCTATTACGAGGATAAGGTGATTGCCACTTTTGCCTCTATTTTCCCGGCACATGACCCGAAATACGTGCTGATCGTGACGCTGGACGAACCATCCATCATTGCCCACGGCGAGGAGCGCCGCACCGCAGGCTGGACTGCCACCCCGGTGGCGGCGGAGATGATCGGCCGCGTCGCGCCGCTCCTGGGCCTGCGTCCGCAAGTTGAACCCGCAGAGGTGACTGGTATAACCCTCACCTCGAACTAACCAAGGGTAGAGGGCCGCCATGAGCAGCAGCAGACCAGACCAGCCCCTGAGCCAATTGGGGCTGACCGCCCGCGGCGGCGCCGACCCGCAGATCCGCGGCCTGGCGGTGGACAGCCGCGAGGTGCGCGAGGGGTTCCTTTTTGCAGCGCTGCCGGGCAGCCAGGTGCATGGCGCCAAGTTCATCCCCGCCGCGCTGGAAAAAGGCGCCGCTGCGATCCTGACCGACGCTGCGGGCGCGGGCATCGCCGCCAAGGTGCTGGACGAAAGCCATGCCGCGCTGGTGGTGGTCGAGGACCCGCGCCAGACGCTGGCCTACGCCGCCGCCCTGTGGTTCGGCGGCCAGCCGCAGACCGTGGTGGCCGTGACCGGCACCAACGGCAAGACCTCGGTCGCCACTTTCGTGCGCCAAATCTGGACCGAGCTGGGCCATGAGGCCGTCAACATGGGCACCACCGGCATCGAGGGCGCCTGGAGCTACCCGCTGGCCCATACCACGCCGGAGCCGATCACCCTGCACCGCGCCCTGGCTGAGGCCGCCGCGGCGGGTGTGACACATGCGGCGATGGAGGCGTCCTCGCACGGGCTCGACCAGCGGCGCCTGGACGGGGTGCAGCTGGCTGCCGCCGGCTTCACCAACTTCACCCAGGACCATCTGGACTATCATGAGACATTCGACGCCTATTTCACCGCCAAGGCGGGCCTGTTCCGCCGGGTGCTGCCGGAGGAGGGCGTCGCCGTCATCAACATGAACGACCCCCGCGGCGCCGAGATGCGCGCGGTCGCCGCCGCCCGCGGGCAGGAGGTGATTTCTGTGGGCCGCGGCCTGGGCGATCTGAACCTGATGGGGATGCGCTATGACGGCACCGGGCAGGACGTGCGCTTCTCCTGGCATGACAAGCCCTATCAGGTGCGCTTGAACCTCATTGGCGGCTTCCAGGCGGAAAACGTGCTCTTGGCCTGCGGGCTGGTGATTGCCGGCGGCGAGGACCCGGAGCGGGTGTTTGAAACCCTGCCGCATCTGACCACCGTGCGCGGCCGGATGCAGCTGGCGGCGTCGCGCGACAATGGCTCTGCCGTGTTTGTCGATTACGCCCATACACCGGATGCGGTTGCCAGCGCCATCAAGGCATTGCGCCCGCATGTGCTGGGCCGGCTGATTGCCATCGTCGGCGCCGGCGGCGACCGCGACACCACCAAGCGGCCGCTGATGGGGCAGGCGGCGCACGAGAACGCCGATGTGGTGATCGTCACCGACGACAACCCCCGCAGCGAGGATCCGGCCATCATCCGCGCCGCGGTGAAGGGCGGCGCGCCGGACTGTATCGAGATCGGCGACCGGGCTGAGGCGATCCTGCGCGGCGCTGACATGCTGCAGGCGGGCGATGCGCTGATCGTCTGCGGCAAGGGCCATGAGACCGGCCAGACCGTGGGCGACACGGTGCTGCCGTTTGACGATGTGGAGCAGGCCAGCATTGCCGTGGCCGCGCTGGACGGGAGGATCGCATGACGCTCTGGACCGCACATGAGGCCGCCGCCGCCACCGGCGGGCGGGCGCAGGGGGACTGGGCTGTCTCCGGCCTGTCGATCGACACCCGCACCATCGAACCCGGCGATCTGTTCGTGGCGCTGAAGGCCGCGCGCGACGGCCATGACTTCGTGGCGCAGGCGCTGGAGAAGGGCGCAGGCGCGGCGCTGGTCTCCCGCATTCCGGAAGGGCTGCCTGAGGATGCGCCGCTTTTGATCGTCGAGGACGTGCAGGCGGGGCTGGAGGCCTTGGGCCGGGCATCGCGCGCCCGGACGAACGCCAAGGTTGTTGCCGTCACCGGCTCGGTCGGCAAGACCTCGACCAAGGAAATGCTGGCGCGGATGCTGTCGGATCAGGGCCGCACCCATGCCGCCGTTGCCAGCTACAACAACCATTGGGGCGTGCCGCTGACGCTGGCGCGGATGCCGCGTGACACCGAATTTGCAGTGATCGAGATCGGCATGAACCACCCCGGAGAAATTGCACCGCTGGCAAAACAGGCGCGCCCGCATGTGGCGATGGTGACGACGGTGGCCGCGGTGCATCTGGAGGCGTTTGAAAACGTCGAGGGCATCGCCCGCGAAAAAGCCGCGATCATGGAAGGGCTGGAGTCCGGCGGCGTGGCAGTGCTGAACGCCGATATCGCGGAGGCCCATGTGCTGCGCGGCGTGGCCGCTGGTCTGGGGGCAACCGCCCGCTGGTTTGGCGAAAGCGCCGCAGACTACACCCTGCACTCTGCCGGGATCGAGGGCGAGGAGACCGTCGCCCGTGCCACCGCCAATGGCCGCGAGGTTGAGCTGCATATTCAATCGCTTGGCGCCCATTTCGCGATGAATGCGCTGGGCGCGCTGGCCTGTGTCGAAGCCTTGGGGGCTGATCCGGCTAAAGCCGTGGAAAGCCTTGCCCTGTGGTCGCCGGTCAAGGGCCGCGGCGTGCGCGAAACGGTCCGGCTGGTGAGCGGCGCCATTACCCTGCTGGACGACAGCTACAACGCCAATCCGACCTCGATGGCGGCGGCGCTGGCGGTGCTGGCGGCCACGCCGGGGCAGGGGCGCAGGATCGCCTATGTCGGTGACATGAAGGAGCTTGGCCCGCAGGAGGTGGAGCTTCACGCTGGGCTGGCCGGTCTGGCCGCGGTTGAGGGCATCGACAAGATCCACTGCATCGGTCCGCTGATGCAGGCGCTGCATAACGCTTTGCCGGAGGAGAAACGCGGCGGCTGGTATCAGACCAGCGCTGAGGCGGTGCCGGGCCTGGCAGAGAAAATCGAAGGCGGCGACATCGTGCTGGCCAAGGGCTCTCTCAGCATGGCGCTGGCCAGGATTGTTGACGGCATCCGCGAAATGGGCCACTCCGGCCCCACAAAAGAAAACGCGTAAAACACGAGGGAAGGGCCCAGATGCTCTATTGGCTGACCGCTTTGTCGGACGGAGGGGATTTTTTCAACCTCTTCCGCTATATCACCTTCCGCGCAGGCGGCGCCTTCATGACCGCGCTGATCTTCGGCTTCCTGTTCGGCAAGCCGCTGATCAACGTGCTGCGCCGCAAGCAGGGCAAGGGCCAGCCGATCCGCGATGACGGGCCGGAGGGGCATTTCTCCAAGGCGGGCACCCCGACCATGGGCGGCCTCCTGGTGGTGGGCGCGCTGCTGACCGCGACGCTGATGTGGGCGCGCTGGGACAATCCCTTTGTCTGGCTGGTGCTGTTCGTGACGCTGGCCTATGGCCTGATCGGCTTTGCCGATGATTACGCCAAGGTCTCCAAGCAGACCACCGCGGGCGTGCCGGGCAAGCTGCGGCTGGCACTGGGGATCATGATCGCGGTCACTGCGGCGCTGTGGGCTGCGGCCTATCACCCGGTGCCGCTGCAGAACCAGCTGGCGCTGCCGGTGTTCAAGGACACGCTGATCAATCTCGGGATCTTCTATGTTCCGTTCTCGATCTGCGTGGTGGTGGGGGCTGCCAATGCGGTGAACCTGACCGACGGGCTGGATGGCCTTGCGATCATGCCGGTGATGATTGCGGCCGGCACCCTGGGCGTCATCGCCTATGCGGTGGGCCGCGTCGACTTCACCGAATATCTGGACGTGCATTACGTGCCCGGCACCGGCGAGATCCTGATCTTCTGCGCGGCGCTGTTCGGCGCGGGCCTTGGGTTCCTGTGGTACAACGCGCCGCCCGCTGCGGTGTTCATGGGCGACACCGGCTCGCTCGCCCTGGGCGGCGCGCTGGGTGCCATCGCCATTGCCACCAAGCACGAGCTGGTGCTGGCCATCGTCGGCGGCCTGTTCGTGGTTGAGGCGCTGTCGGTGATCATTCAGGTCCTGTACTTTAAGCGCACCGGGCGGCGGGTGTTCCTGATGGCGCCGATCCATCACCACTACGAGAAAAAGGGCTGGGCCGAGCCGCAGATCGTGATCCGCTTCTGGATCATCTCGCTGATCCTGGCGATGATCGGCCTGGCGACGCTGAAGGTGCGTTAAACCACACCGTTTGGCTGCCGCGCAATGTCTTTGGCGGGGCGGTTTCCGTCAACTCTGGTTTATGGAACCGCCCGGGGCTGCTGCTTCGGGCGGTTTGTCTTTAGAAGAAGGCGGCGCCGCCGGAGGGGCGGAGCATCGGATGGCCGTTGTCAGCGGCCATGTCCGTCTATCGGCCTGTGCGGACCCGCCCTGCACCCAATGAGGAGGTGGTCTGAGGGGGCCGGTCTCCTGGTCTTCTCGTTGCAACGCTTGGAGACTAACCCGGCCGGGTGAAGATGTGGTGAGGGCAGCGTACGGCGGGTACGCAACAGCCATGCAGGCAAGCCGGTTTTCAGAACACCGACCAATCCATCTCGCGCGCCAGCAGCTCCATCGCCTCGGTGCCCAGCTTGGAGTTTCCATTGTGGTCCAGCCCCGGCGACCAGACCGCAATGCTGGCCTTGCCCGGCACGATGGCCAGAATGCCGCCGCCAACCCCGCTTTTGGCGGGCAGGCCGACGCGGTAGGCGAACTCGCCCGAACCGTCGTAATGGCCGCAGGTCAGCATCAGCGCATTCAGCCGCCGCACCCGGTCCTGCGACACCAGCGCCGGTTTGGCGCCGCCGCCGACCAGGAACCGGCCCGCCTTGGCCAGCTGCACCGTGGTCAGTTCGGTGGCGCACTGGTGGAAATAGGTGCCCAGCGTTTTCTCCGGCGGGTTCTTGAGGTTGCCGAAGGACGCCAGGAAATTCGCATGGGCAAAGTTGCGGTGCCCGTGACGGGTCTCCGAGCTGGCCACCGCCTTGTTGATGTGGATGTCCTCGTCCTCTGCCGCGGCGCGGATGAAGGCGAGGATTTCCGCCAGCGCCTCCTTGGGCGCGCGGCCGGCCAGCAGCTCATCCGTGGTGACGATGGCGCCTGCGTTGACGAAGGGGTTGCGGGGGCGGCCGCGCTCATGCTCCAGCTGGACGATGGAATTGAACGCTGTGCCCGAGGGCTCGCGCCCGACACGGCTCCACAGCTGATCGCCCGCGCGGCCAAGCGCGATGGCCAGGGTGAACACCTTTGTGATGCTTTGCGCGGAGAACCGGGTCAGCGCGTCGCCCGCGTGGAACAGGCTGCCATCCGCCGTGGCCACCGCGATGGCGAACTGGTCCGGGTCGACCTGGCCCAGCTCCGGAATATAGCCGGCGACGGCGCCGCGGTCGGTGCGGCTCTGCATTTCAGCACTGATCCGGTTGAGCAAAACCTGCAATTCCGCGGCCACGGGGGATCCTTCCTTCTTGATTTGCCCGGAATCTCCGGCATGGGCCGGCGCTTGTCAATCTGACGGCTCTGGCAAAGCCTGAGCGGATCGGTTAGCGGTTCTGGCAACAGGTCTATGGGAGGGCAGGTGATGATCCCGGTCAAAGGATATGAGGGCGCCAAGGTGGCGGTGCTGGGGCTGGGGCGCTCTGGCCTGGCGACGGCGCGGGCCCTGCGCGCAGGCGATGCGGAGCCCTTGTGCTGGGACGACAACCCGGCAGCGCGCGAGGCGGCGGAGGCGGAAGGCTTCACCTGCCGCGATCTGCACAAAGCCGGCGCTTTTGACGATGTGGCAGCGCTGATCACCTCGCCCGGCATTCCGCATCTTTATCCCAAGCCCAACCCGGTGATCCGCGCCGCGATCGAGGCCGGGGTGCCGGTGGACAATGACATCGGGCTGTTCTTCCGCTCCTTTGCCGATGCCGAGTGGCAGATGTATGACCAGCCGCCGCGGGTGGTGGCGGTCACCGGGTCCAACGGCAAATCGACCACGGTGGCGCTGCTGCATCACATCCTGCAGGAAGCCGGCCGCGAGAGCCAGCTGGCGGGCAATATCGGCCGCGGCGTGCTGGATATCGACCCGCCGGGCGAGGGCGGCGTGGTGGTGCTGGAGCTGTCGAGCTACCAGACCGAACTGGCGCGCGCGCTGACGCCGGATGTGGCGGTGTTCACCAACCTGTCGCCCGATCACCTGGACCGGCACGGCGGCATGGGCGGCTATTTCGCCGCCAAGCGCCGCCTGTTTGCCGAGGGCGGGCCGGACCGCGCCGTCATTGGCATTGACGAGGACGAGGGGCTGTTTCTGGCAGGCCAGCTGTCGGAGGGCGCGGGCGACGACCGGGTGATCCGGATTTCCGCCGCGCGCAAGCTGACCGGGCCAGGCTGGCAGGTCTTTGCGCGCAAAGGTTTTTTGAGCGAGTACCGCAAGGGGCGGCAGGCGGCCTCCATCGACCTGCGGGAGATGATGGGCCTGCCGGGCGCGCATAACCACCAGAACGCCTGCGCGGCCTATGCGGCGGCGCGCACCCTGGGGCTGGCACCGCGGCTGATTGGCGAGGCGATGGCCAGCTTCCCCGGCCTGCCGCACCGCAGCCAGACCATCGCAGAGGCAGATGGCGTGCGCTATGTGAATGACAGCAAGGCCACCAACCTGGACAGCGCGGTGAAGGCGCTGAGCGCGTTCAAAAACATCCGCTGGATCTGCGGCGGGCTGGAAAAGGACGGCGGGCTGGACGCCCTGCAGGGGCAGACTGCCAATGTGCGCAAGGCCTATGTGATCGGCCGCGAGGCGGCAGGGTTTGCGCTGCAGCTGGATGTGGAGGCCGAGGTCTGCACCACCATGGCAGCCGCCGTGGAGCGCGCCATGGCGGAGGCTGAGGACGGCGACACGGTGCTGCTGGCGCCGGCCGCCGCGAGCTTTGATCAGTACGACAACTTCGAGCAGCGCGGCGATGACTTCGTGGCCGAGGTGAAGGCGCGGCTGGAAACCTAGGCTCGGGTCAAAGACCGATGTCGCGCAGCAGGTGCTCTGGCAGGTGGCTCAGCCGCCTGCGGGCCAGCTGCTGCCCGGCGGCCTGGCCGGCCGGGGCGTCCTTGTGCCGCTGCGAGGCAAAAAAACTGCTGATAACGTGCCAGATGTTCATCTGTGAAAGCATTTCAGCCATGGGCTTGATCCTTGTTCTGTCTGAACAAGATGTGGCCGCTTGCCGCGTCAATGACCAATTGAATCTCAGCGGCCCTGGTATAAGCTGTGTTGATGGATCGCTCTGTAAACCCCCTGCCGCCGCTGCCGGCGGTGCGCGTCTTTGAGGCAGCAGCCCGGCTGGGCAGTTTCAGCCGCGCGGCTGAGGAGCTGGCGATGACGCAGGCGGCGGTCAGCTATCAGATCAAGCTGCTGGAGGACCGGGCGGGCCGGCCGCTGTTCAAAAGGCTGCCGCGCGGGGTAGCCCCGACCGCGGCGGGCAAGGCGCTGCAGCGGTATGCCGGCGAGGCGCTGGACCTGCTGCGCCAGGGCTGGGCGGACTTGCGCGGCAGCGGCGGCGAGGAGCTGGTGATCAGCACCATCACCAGCTTTGCCGCCTTCATTCTGGGTCCCCGGCTGGGGCTGTTCCAGGTGGCGCATCCCGGCATCACCACCCGGGTCGATGTCAATCCGCGGGTGGCGGACCTGCTGGCGGGGGAGGCCAGCGTGGCCATCCGGGCCGGCCGCGGCAAGTGGCCGGGGCTGGCGGCCGACCTCTTGATCCGCGGCAGCTACACGCCGCTGCTGACACCGGCGCTGATGGAAGCCTATGGCCCCATCAAAGAACCGGCGGACCTGCTGCGGGTGCCGCTGGTCGATGCCGGCGACCCGGCCTGGGCACTGTGGTTCCGCGCCGCCGGCGTTGTGCCGCCGAAGCAGGCGGAGCAGCACAGCCTGGGCACCCAGATGCTGGAAGTGCAGGCGGCGCTGGCCGGCCATGGCGCCTGCCTGATGACACCGGCCTATGCCCGCGGCCTGATTGCCAGCGGTGCGCTGGTGCAGCCGTTCGAACTGGTGACGGAAGATGATATTTCAGTCTGGCTGGTCTGCCCGGAAGCGCGCCGGGATGCGCCGGCTATAGCAGCCTTCCGCAGCTGGCTGCTGGCAGAGGTGGCCGAACTGGCCGGGTAATGTCTGGCAGGAGAGGGCGGGGCGGCTTCAGGCTCACCCAAGCGGAACATCCGCCTCTGATCCGCCTTTGCATGGTCTTTGCCTGCCAGAGCTGCCGCGCGCGCCCAAGCGAAACAGCGGTATCCGCCTGCGGCGGAGCCTCCGCGATTTCCCTTGAGCCCGCCCGTCATCTCCGGCCGCCTGTGCCCAAGCGAAGGCGGCTCCGAAGCGGAAAACCTTGAGGCTCAGCCCTTGGCGGCGATGGCGGTGCCGGCGGCAAAGCCGGAGGACCAGGCCCATTGGAAATTGTAGCCGCCGAGCCAGCCGGTGACATCCACCGCCTCGCCGATGGCATAGAGACCGGGGGCCGCTTTGGCCTCCATCGTCTTGGAGGAGAGGCCGTCGGTGCAGATGCCGCCCAGGGTGACTTCGGCGGTGCGGTAGCCCTCGGTGCCGGCGGGCAGCAGATGCCAGTTCTGCAGCGCTTCGCTTAAGCCTTGCAGCGCGGCGTCGGACTGGTCCGCCAGGCGGCCCTTGAGGCCGAGTTGCGGGGCAAGGAAATCCACCAGCTTGCCCGGCAGGTGGCGGCTGAGTTCAGTGGTCAGGTCGCGGCGGCCCTCGGCCTGGCGCTGCTCGCGCAGGAGATTGTAGAGCGGTATGTCCGGGATCAGGTTCACCGAGATCTCCTCGCCCTCGCGCCAGTAGGAGGAGAGCTGCAAAACCGAGGGTCCCGAGAGGCCGCGGTGGGTGAACAGCAGCGCCTCGTCAAAGGAGGTGCGGGCGTTTGAGAGCCGTGCGGGAACCGAAACCCCGGCCAGCGGCTGGAAGCGGCCGTCGGGGAAGGTGAAGGGCACCAGGCCTGCGCGGGTCTCGGTGACTTCAAGCCCGAACTGGCGGGCGAGGTCATAGGCGAGGCCCGTCGCGCCCATCTTGGGGATCGACTTGCCGCCGGTGGCCAGCACCAGGTTGCGGCAGGCGACACTCTGCGCCTTGCCCTCGCGCAGCAGCTGGACACGGTAGCCGCCGGCAGTCTGCTCAACGCTTTCGACGGAGGTTTGCAGCCACAGGTCCGCGCCGGCCGCCCGCATCTCCTCCACCAGCATGGCGATGATCTGCTTGGCGGAGCCGTCGCAGAACAGCTGGCCCAGGGTCTTTTCGTGCCAGGCGATGCCGTGGCGGTCCACCAGTTCGATGAAATCCCACTGGGTGTAGCGCGCCAGCGCCGACTTGCAGAAATGCGGGTTGGCGGAGAGGTAGTTCTTCGCCTCGGCATACATGTTGGTGAAGTTGCAGCGGCCGCCGCCGGAGATGCGGATCTTCTCGCCCGGCGCCTTGGCGTGGTCGATCACCAAGGCGCTGCCGCCGGCATGGCGGGCGCACATCATGCCAGCCGCGCCGGCGCCGAGAATCAGAGTGTTTACCTGCATGGGCCGCATCGACCACGGAACCGGAAGCGGCGCAAGGGGGATGCCGGACGGCGGAGATTTGCGGATTGCCGCCGCCGCGCGGGCAGCTTCTTGCTGTCAAGACCGCCTCAGCGCGGGGCGGTGGTTTTCCGCCGAACTGTGTTCTTTTTCTGGCGCCGCGGCTCACGTTTCGTTACAGTTTCTGTGAGACCCCGAAAAATGGGGCGGAACGAGGCATATAGTGGCGGTATTCCCATGACTGAGATGGTCTATGGCGCGGTTCCCGTGCAGGCTGGTGAGCCGATTCTTCCCAAGTGGTGGCGGACGCTGGATAAATGGACGATGTCCTGCATCCTGATGCTGTTCGTGATCGGATTGCTGCTGGGGCTGGCGGCCTCGGTGCCGCTGGCCGAGAGGAACGGGTTCGGCAATTTCCACTATGTGCAGCGCCAGGCGGTGTTCGGGCTGACGGCGCTGGCCGCGATGCTGATGACCTCGGTGATGTCGCCCACGCTGGTGCGGCGGCTGGCGGTGGTCGGCTTTGCCGTGGCCTTTGTCGCGCTGGCCTTCCTGCCGATTTTCGGCACCGATTTCGGCAAGGGCGCGGTGCGCTGGTATTCGCTTGGTTTTGCCTCGCTGCAGCCCTCGGAGTTCCTGAAGCCGGGCTTCATCGTGGTGGCCGCCTGGATGATCGCCGCCAGCCAGCAGATCAATGGCCCGCCGGGCACGCTGATGTCCTTTGCGCTGTGCATGATGGTGGTGATGATGCTGGTTTTGCAGCCGGATTTCGGCCAGGCCAGTCTGATCCTGTTCGGCTGGGGGGTGATGTATTTCGTGGCCGGCGCGCCGATGCTGCTGCTGGTCTGCATGGCCGCGGTGGTCGTTATGGGCGGCGTGTTTGCCTATAACAGCTCCGAGCATTTTGCCCGCCGCATCGACGGCTTTCTGAACCCTGACATCGATCCGACCACCCAGCTGGGCTATGCCACCAACGCGATCCGCGAGGGCGGGCTGTTCGGGGTCGGCGTCGGCGAGGGGCAGGTGAAATGGTCGCTGCCGGATGCCCATACCGATTTCATCGTCGCCGTTGCGGCAGAGGAATACGGGCTGGTGCTGGTGGCGGTGCTGATCGCGCTTTACGCCTCCATCGTGGTCCGCTCGCTGTTCCGGCTGATGCGCGAGCGCGATACTTTCATCCGCCTCGCGGGCACCGGCCTCGTGTGCATGTTCGGCGTGCAGGCGATGATCAACATGGGGGTTGCGGTGCGGCTCTTGCCCGCCAAAGGCATGACCTTGCCGTTTGTCAGCTACGGCGGATCCTCGCTGATTGCCACCGGCATCGCAGTCGGTATGCTCCTGGCCTTTACCCGGACGCGCCCGCAGGGCGGGATTGCCGACTACCTGAACGGCCGCGGCCGCTGACGAGATTTGGGAAAGAGACCAGCTGCGATGGCACAGAAAATGCTTTTGATGGCTGCCGGCGGAACCGGCGGCCATATGTTTCCTGCACAGGCGCTGGCCGAGATGATGCTGGCGCGCGGCTGGCGGGTGAAGCTGTCGACGGATGCGCGCGGCGCGCGCTATACCGCGTCGTTTCCGAGCGCGGTTGAAATTTCGCAGGTGTCCTCCGCCACCTTTGCCCGCGGCGGGCTGCTGGCCAAGGCGCTGGTGGGTCCGAAGATTGCCGGCGGCGTGCTGTCGATGGCAATGCAGATGCGCCGCGACCGGCCGGATGCGGTGATCGGCTTTGGCGGCTACCCGTCGATCCCGGCGCTGGGGGCGGCAACGCTGCTGAAGCTGCCGCGGATGATCCATGAGCAGAACGGCGTCCTGGGGCGGGTGAACCAGGTCTTTGCCACCCGCGTGGCGGGCGTCGCCTGCGGCACCTGGCCCACCACGCTGCCGGACGGCGTGCCGCATGAGCATGTCGGCAACCCGGTGCGCAGCGCGGTGAAGGAGCGGGCAGGCGCCGGCTATATCCCGCCGGGGGATTACCCGATGTCACTGCTGGTCATGGGCGGCAGCCAGGGCGCGCGGATCCTCAGCGATGTGGTGCCTGCCGCGGTGGCGGCGCTGCCGGAGGGCATCCGCAGGCACCTGCGCGTCTCGCATCAGGCGCGCGAAGAGGACTTGGCGCGGGTCAGTGCCTTCTACGCCGAGCACGGCATAAATGCCGATGTGCAGACCTTCTTCACCGATGTGCCCGCCCGCATGTCGGAGGCGCAGCTGGTGATCTCGCGCTCGGGCGCGTCCTCGGTCGCCGACATCTCGATCATCGGGCGGCCGTCGATCCTGATCCCCTTTGCCGCCGCCGCAGGCGACCACCAGACCGCCAACGCCCGCGGGCTGGTTGACGCCAATGCCGCCGTGATGATCCCGGAAAGCGCCCTTGATATCCCGGTGCTGGCAGAGCATATGGGCGCAATTCTGAGTAACCCGCAGGCTGCCGCGCAGATGGCAACCGCCGCACTGAGCGCCGGGGTTCCCGATGCCGCCGAACGACTGGCGGCACTGGTGGAGCAACTGGCCGAGGAAGGATAAACGTTATGAACCCAGCAACCAAACTGCCCGGTGATGTCGGCCCGATCCATTTCGTGGGTATCGGGGGCATCGGCATGTCGGGCATCGCCGAGGTGCTCTTGAACCTCGGGTACATGGTGCAGGGCTCGGATCTGAAATCCTCCAAGATCACCCAGCGGCTGGAGAAGCTGGGCGCGCGCGTTTTCACCGGCCAGAAGGCGGAGAACCTGGAGGAGGCCGCGGTTGTGGTGATCTCCTCGGCGATCAAGCCGGGCAACCCGGAGCTGGACGAGGCCCGCCTGCGCGGCCTGCCGGTGGTGCGCCGGGCCGACATGCTGGCGGAGCTGATGCGGCTCAAGTCCAACGTCGCCATCGCCGGCACCCACGGCAAGACGACCACCACCACCATGATGGCAGAGCTGATGGTGGCCGGCGGCTTCGACCCGACCATCGTCAACGGCGGCATCATTCACGCCTATGGCTCGAACGCGCGGATGGGGCAGGGCGAATGGATGGTGGTCGAGGCGGATGAGAGCGACGGCTCCTTCAACCGGCTGCCCGCAACCATCGCCGTGGTGACCAATATCGACCCGGAGCATATGGAGCACTGGGGCGATTTCGACACGCTGCGCGACGGCTTCCTGGAATTTGTCTCCAACATCCCGTTCTACGGCATCGCCGTCTGCTGCACCGACCACCCCGAGGTGCAGGCGCTGGTGGGCCGGATTTCCGACCGCCGGGTGGTGACCTATGGCTTCAACGCGCAGGCCGATGTGCGGGCGGTGAACCTGACCTACAAGGCCGGCGTGGCGCATTTCGACGTGGTGCTGCAGGCCGAGGACCGGGTGATCGAGGGCTGCACCCTGCCGATGCCGGGAGACCATAATGTCTCCAATGCGCTGTCCGCGGTTGCGGTGGCGCGGCACCTGGGCATGAACAGCACCGAGATCCGCGAGGCGCTGGCGGCCTTTGGCGGGGTGAACCGGCGGTTCACCAAGGTGGGCGAAGTGAACGGCGTCACCATCATCGACGACTACGGCCACCACCCGGTGGAGATCGCCGCAGTGCTGAAAGCGGCGCGCCAGGCCTGCGAGGGCCGGGTGATCGCGGTGCATCAGCCGCACCGCTATTCGCGCCTGTCGAACCTGTTCGACGACTTCTGCGCCTGCTTCAACGAGGCCGACGTGGTGGCGATTGCCGAGGTCTTTGCCGCCGGCGAGGAGCCGATCGAAGGCGCCAGCCGCGATGATCTGGTCGAGGGCCTGATCCGCCACGGCCACCGCCACGCCCGCGCCATTCTGAGCGAGGACGACCTGGAACGCCTGGTGCGCGAGCAGGCGCGGCCCGGCGACATGGTGGTCTGCCTGGGCGCCGGCACCATCAGCACCTGGGCCAACGGCCTGCCTGAACGGCTCCTGAGTTGATTTTGCCAGCGGCGGCCATATCCTGCGCCGGATTGGCGGGTGCTTGTGGTTTTGCCGGGAGCAGAACGGGGGACGGGATATGAATGCGCCGCTGAAGCGCCGAATAGGGCTGGGGCTGCTGACGGCCTATGGCGTCGGGGTAATGGTTGGCGCGGGCATCTACGTGCTGGTTGGCGCGGTTGCTGCCGATGCTGGCATTTGGGCGCCGGTCTCCTTCCTGATTGCTGGAATAATCGCGGCACCGACGGCACTGAGCTATGCCGAGTTTTCAACACGGCTGCCGGAGGCAGCGGGCGAGGCCGCTTTTGTCGGCCAGGGGCTGTCCTCGCAAGCGCTGGCTGTGATCGTCGGCTTTGCTATCTCGGCGGCGGGCGCTGTGTCGGCAGGCGCGGTCCTGCGCGGCGGGGTTGGGTATCTGACGCAGGTTCTGCCGGTCGGAAGCGAGCTGGCGATGATCTGCCTGGGCGCGGCGCTGGTGGCGGTGGCAGTGCTGGGGGTGCTGGAGAGCCTGGCCCTGGCGGCGGTTTTCACGGCGGTTGAGGTGCTGGGGCTTGCGCTTGTGGTCTGGGCCGGGGCGGGCAGCGCCCCTGCGCAGGACTGGATTGCCGCGGAACCCGTGGCCTTGACCGGGATAGGCCTGGGGGCGGTGCTGGCTTTCTTTGCTTTTATCGGCTTTGAGGACATCGTGAATATGGCCGAAGAGGTCGAGCGCCCGCTGGTGACCCTGCCGCGGGCGATCCTGATTTCGCTGGCCATTACATCGGTTGTCTACGGGCTGGTGTCCTGGGCCGCCGTGCGGACGGTGCCGCTGGCACAGCTGGGAGCGTCCGAAAGCCCGCTGGCATTAGTCTGGCAGACTGCGCGCGGCGGTAACGCAGAGTTTCTGTCCGCAATTGCGGTTTTTGCGGCTTTGAACGGGGTGCTGGCGCAGATTGTCATGGCTTCCCGCGTGCTTTTCGGGCTAGGGCGGAGAACGCCGGCGCTGGCGGTGTTTCACACGGCAAGCCCGCGGTTTGGCACGCCGGTGCTGGCCACATTGCTGGTTGGGGCGGCGGTCATTCTTTGTGCGCTGTTTGTGCCTGTAGCCAGGCTTGCAGGGGTCACCTCAGCAATACTGCTGTCAGTATTTGTTCTGGTGAACCTTGCTTTGATCATTGAAAAAAGGCGTGCGCCGCAAGCCGGTTTCCGTATCCCAATGGCGGTGCCCGTGCTGGGAACGGTCTTGTCTGCCGGAGCGCTCGCCATAGCCGTTTGGGGGCTGCTGTGACCTTATCCCTGACCCTTGCCGCCGTCTGGGCGCTGTCCGCCAATATCCTGGCGATGATCCCCAGCCGCGACAACCACTGGCGGCGTGCCTATGTGCTGATTGCACTGGGCATCCCGCTCTTGGGCTATGTCACTTATGAAAACGGCCCCTGGTGGGGGCTGGCGGTGCTGCTGGCGGGGATGTCGGTGCTGCGCTGGCCGGTGCTGTATTTCGGGCGCTGGCTGAAACGTGCGCTCGGGCTGTAAATCTCCGCAAAACTGCCGCTCTTGGGAAAAGCTTAACCTTTTCTTCCGGCCGTCCTGATAATCAGACGGGAATATCTCGTGTTCCCGTTTGACGCCGGCGCGTTTCCGCTGGCGGTGGAGGCTGCCTTTGGCTGCTGTTTCGGCGATTTGGCTGGTTTTCGGCATGGTTTGGCTGGCCGCGTTCTACGTTCTGGCGCGGGCAAAGCGGCGCGGCACGGCGGCGGCTGGCGCCCTTGTCTGGCTGACGGCGCTTGTCTGGCTGGCCGCGCGGCTGCTGTTTGAGGCGGAGACCGGCCGCCGTGGCCTGTTATCCCTTTATCTTGGCGGCCACCTCGTCTACGGACTATGTTCGCTTGCAGGCTGGAACATGGGACGGAAACGAAAATGGCGGCGCAGAGTGAAATTATTCTTCCGGCGGTGCGCGGGCGGCTTACCCGGCAGAAACCGCTTGCAGAGCTGACCTGGCTGCGCGTCGGCGGCCCGGCGGAGCATCTCTTCCAGCCCGCTGACATTCAGGACCTCGCGGACTTCCTGCGCCAGCTGGACCCGGACGTGCAGGTGTTCCCGATGGGTGTGGGCTCCAACCTGATCGTGCGCGACGGCGGACTGCGCGCGGTGGTGATCCGGCTGGGCCGGGGCTTCAACGGCATTGAGGCGGACGGCGGCACCGTTACCGCGGGCGCGGCGGCGCTGGACGCGCATGTGGCCAAGAAAGCCGCGGATGCGGGCATCGACCTCACCTTTCTGCGCACCATTCCCGGCTCCATCGGCGGGGCGGTGCGGATGAACGCGGGCTGCTACGGCAGCTACACCGCGGATGTCTTTGTGTCGGCGACCATCGTGACCCGCCAGGGGGAGATCCGCGAGATTACCGCGCAGGAACTGGACTTTCAGTATCGCCAGACCGCCTTGCCGGAGGGTGCGGTGCTGGTCTCCGCCACCCTGCGCGGACCCAAGGGCGACCCGGCGGAGCTGCACGCAAGGATGGAAGCGCAGCTGCAGAAACGCGATGAGACCCAGCCGGTCAGGGACCGTTCGGCCGGTTCCACCTTCCGCAACCCGGCGGGGTTCTCCTCCACCGGCCGGGCCGACGACGTGCACGACCTGAAGGCCTGGAAGGTGATCGACAACGCCGGCATGCGCGGCGCCCGCCGCGGCGGCGCCCAGATGAGCGAGAAGCATTCCAACTTCCTGATCAACACCGGTGGCGCAACTGCCGCAGATCTGGAGGGGCTGGGCGAAGATGTGCGGAAAAAGGTTTACGAGGATTCCGGCATCACGCTAGAGTGGGAAATCATGCGGATTGGTGATCCGCTTCCCGAATAACTGAAAAACCGGCGCGTTTTTAAGGGGGTATCCCCGCTGCACGGGCCGGGCAGCTGCCAAAGCTGGCCCTTGGGGAGCGGTCAATCTTAACCGTGGTAAAGATCCCGTTAACGTGCCGGTAAGATTTTCGGCGCTAGGGTGCGGAAGAGGCGGCAATGGACTGCCGGTTACAGGGGCGCACAGCCCCGCAGGCATCAGCCGGGACGCTCCGGCGCAAAGACATAAGAACGGCCCGCAACGGGTCCCAAGAAACAGGGGCGCAAAGCCCCGCGTATATTGAGGCGCTTCGTGGTGAGTAAGTCGAGCAGGGCACTCCCGAAAGTCGCGGTGCTGATGGGCGGACCGTCAGCCGAACGCGAGGTATCGCTGTCCAGCGGCCGTGAATGCGCGGCAGCGCTGCGCGGCGAGGGGTTCGAGGTTGTTGAGGTGGATGCAGGCGCGGACCTGCACGCGCGCCTGTTGGACATCAAGCCGGATGTGGTGTTCAACGCGCTGCACGGGCGCTGGGGCGAGGACGGCTGCGTCCAGGGCGTGCTGGAATGGCTGCAGATCCCCTATACCCATTCCGGTGTGCTGGCCTCGGCGCTGGCAATGGACAAGCAGCGCTCCAAGGAGGTCTACCGCTCTGCCGGGCTGCCGGTTGTGGACAGCGGCCTGTTTGCCAAGGAAGACGTGAGCGCCGGCCATGTGATGGCGCCGCCCTATGTGGTTAAGCCCAACAACGAGGGCTCCAGCGTCGGCATCTATATCGTGCATGAGGCTGCCAACGGCCCGCCGCAGCTGGCGCCGGAAATGCCCGCCGAGGTGATGGTGGAAACCTACGCGCCGGGGCGTGAGCTGACCACCACCGTGGTCGGGGACAAGGCGCTGACGGTGACCGATATCCTGACCGACGGCTGGTATGACTACGACGCCAAGTACAAGCCCGGCGGCTCGCGCCATGTGCTGCCCGCAGACGTGCCGCGGGAAATCTTCGACCTGTGCCTGGAATACGCGCTGAAGGCGCATGACGCGCTTGGCTGCCGCGGTGTCAGCCGCACCGACTTCCGCTGGGATGAAGCGCGCGGCGCCAGCGGCCTGGTGCTCCTGGAGACCAACACCCAGCCCGGCATGACGCCGACCTCGCTGGCGCCGGAGCAGGCGGCCCATTGCGGCATGACATTCGGCGAACTCTGCGCCTGGATGGTGGAGGACGCCTCATGCAACCGCTGAAGGGCTGGTTCCGCAAGCCGGAGGAGGGGCGGTGCGACCCGGCGCCGTCGCGGCTGAAATACCGGCTGCAGCGCTGGATGCTGACGCCGGGCATCCGTTTCGGCCTGCGCTTCGGGGTGCCGTTCTGCCTGGTCTTCGCGGCCGGCGCGGCCTATCTGGCCGACGAGGGGCGCCGCGACACGCTGCAGGCGATGGTCAACGATGCCCGCGCCGCGATTCAGGAACGCCCGGAATTCATGGTCAATGTGATGGCGGTGGACGGGGCCGGCACCAGTGTGGCGCAGGACATCCGCGAGGTGGTGCCGGTGGATTTCCCGGTCAGCTCCTTCGATCTGGACCTGGAGCAGATCCGCGACGTGATCACCGGGCTGGACCCGGTCAAGACCGCCAGCGTCAGGATCCGCCCCGGCGGCATCCTGCAGGTGGACGTCGAGGAGCGCCAGCCAGCGCTGATCTGGCGCAGCCGCGAAGGGCTGGCGCTGCTGGATGAGAACGGCATTCACGTGGCCGAGCTGGGCCGCCGCAGCCTGCATCCGGACCTGCCGCTGATCGCAGGCAAGGGGGCGGCCAAGCACGCCGCAGAGGCGCTGCGGCTGTTTGCGGCGGCAAAGCCGCTGGGGCCGCGGCTGCGCGGACTGGTGCGGGTCGGCGAGCGGCGCTGGGACGTGGTTCTGGACCGCAAGCAGCGCATCATGCTGCCGGCCGGGAACCCGGTGCGGGCGCTGGAGCGGGTGCTGGCGGTAAGCGAAGTGCAGGATTTGCTGGAACGCGATGTTGCGGCGGTGGACGTGCGTCTGGCTGGGCGCCCGACCGTGCGGATGACCGAAAACTCAGTGGAAAACTGGTGGCGGATCCGGCAGCTGAATGGGGGCGGGCAGTAACATGACAGATCTCTATCAATCGCAGCGGGCGATGCGGCAGATGCGCCGCCAGGCGATGCAGCGCGGCGTGGTCGCGATCCTGGACGTGGGCAGTTCCAAGATTGCCTGCCTGGTGCTGCGGTTCGACGGCACCGGGCGGCTCAGCGAGGACGGCTCGATCGGGGCCCTGGCCGGGCAGTCCGGGTTCCGGGTGATCGGCGCCGCCACCACGCGGTCGCGCGGGGTGCAGTTCGGCGAGATCACCGCCATGCAGGAGACCGAGCGCGCGATCCGCACCGCGGTGCAGGCGGCGCAGAAGATGGCAGAGGTGCGGGTCGACCATGTGATCGCCTGTTTCTCCGGCGCCAATCCGCGCTCTTACGGGCTGGATGCCAAGCTGGACCTTGAGGGGCAGGTGGTGTCCGAGCATGAGGTGGCGCAGGTGCTGGCCTCCTGCGAGGTGCCGGAATACGGCGCGGGCCGCGAGGTGCTGCACGCGCAGCCGGTGAACTTCGCGCTCGACAACCGCTCCGGCCTGGGCGATCCGCGCGGCCAGATGGGCCAGACGCTGGCGGTCGACATGCACATGCTGACGGTGGACGCGATTGCGGTGCAAAACCTGGTGCGCTGCATCCAGCGCTGCGACCTGGAGCTGGCGGGGATTGCGTCCTCGGCCTATGCCTCCGGCTTCTCGGCGCTGGTCGAGGATGAGCAGGAGCTGGGCGCCGCCTGCATCGACATGGGCGGCGGCACCACCTCGATCTCGATCTTCATGAAGAAGCACATGATCTATGCCGACGCGGTGCGGCTGGGCGGCGACCACATCACCAGCGACATCTCTATGGGGCTGGGGGTGCCGCTGGCGAACGCCGAGCGGATCAAGACCTTCAACGGCGGCGTGCACGCCACCGGCGCCGACGACCGCGAGATCATCGACATCGGCGGCGACACCGGCGACTGGGAGCACGACCGCCGCACCGTCAGCCGGGCCGAGCTGATCGGCATCATGCGGCCGCGGGTCGAGGAGATCCTGGAGGAGGTGCGCGCACGGCTGGATGCGGCCGGGTTCGAATACCTGCCCAGCCAGCAGATCGTGCTGACCGGCGGCTCCAGTCAGATCATGGGGCTGGACGGGCTGGCCAGCCGCATCCTCGGCCAGCAGGTGCGCCTGGGCCGCCCGCTGCGCGTCCACGGCCTGCCGCAGTCGGCGACCGGGCCGGGCTTTGCCTCGGCTGTCGGGCTGTGCCTGTTTGCCGCCCACCCGCAGGATGAGTGGTGGGACTTCGAGATGCCCGCAGGCCGCCACCCGGCCGGCACCCTGGGCCGCGCGGTGCGCTGGTTCCGGGACAACTGGTAAAGCCGGGAGCAGGGCTGCAAATCAATTCACCCGGAACGGGCAAAGAGGGCGTGACAGCGTCTTAATGACCCGTTAGGTTGTTCTTAACGTCCGCAAAAATGCGGCGAGTCAGCAGGCCGGGCAGTGGCCAGCCAAATTTCGGAACCAGACCTCCTCTGCAAAGCATTTTGCGGCCGGAGAGGTTTTGTTGTGTGTGGCTTGTGCTTGATCCGCAATATCTGCTAGGGACGGCGAAATACCGCGGTTTTAGCCTTAGAATGAGGCCTTATTTTGTGGCTCGTCGCGCTTTTTGGGATGACGAAACACCCTCTCCGCGGTAAGATTATGGTGAATAGGACAGGAATAAGCCCTTTGCGGGAAGGGCAGGTAACACAGGCGGTATGAGCATGACGTTGAACCTTTCGATGCCCGGGAATGAAGAGTTGAAGCCGAAGATCACCGTGTTCGGTGTCGGCGGCGCCGGCGGCAATGCCGTGAACAACATGATCGCCAAGGAACTGGACGGCGTCGAATTCGTCGTGGCCAATACCGACGCGCAGGCGCTGCAGCAGAGCTCGGCCAAGAGCCGCATCCAGCTGGGCGTGAAAGTCACCGAAGGCCTGGGCGCAGGCGCCCGCCCGCAGGTGGGCTCTGCCGCGGCTGAGGAAAGCATTGAACAGATCGTCGATCACCTGGCGGGCGCGCATATGTGCTTCATCACTGCCGGCATGGGCGGCGGCACCGGCACCGGTGCGGCGCCGATCATCGCGCAGGCGGCCCGTGAGCTCGGCGTGCTGACCGTCGGCGTTGTCACCAAGCCGTTCCAGTTCGAGGGCCTGAAGCGGATGCGTCAGGCCGAAGCGGGCGTTGAAAGCCTGCAAAAGGTGGTCGACACCCTGATCATCATCCCGAACCAGAACCTGTTCCGCCTGGCCAACGAGAAGACCACCTTCACCGAGGCGTTCTCGATGGCGGATGACGTGCTGTACCAGGGCGTCAAGGGCGTCACCGACCTGATGGTCCGCCCCGGCCTGATCAACCTCGACTTTGCCGACGTCCGCGCGGTGATGGACGAGATGGGCAAGGCGATGATGGGCACCGGCGAGGGCGAGGGCGAGGACCGCGCGGTGCAGGCCGCCGAGAAGGCGATTGCCAACCCGCTGCTGGACGAGATCAGCCTGAAGGGTGCCCGCGGCGTGCTGATCAACATCACCGGCAGCCACGACCTGACCCTGTTCGAGCTGGACGAGGCCGCCAACCGCATCCGCGAGGAAGTGGACCCGGACGCCAACATCATCGTCGGCTCCACCCTGGACACCGGCATGGAAGGCCGGATGCGGGTGTCGGTCGTTGCCACCGGCATCGACGCCGTGGATGTGAACTCCGAAGTCCCGGTGCCGCGCCGCCCGATGTCGGCGCCGCTGCGCCAGACCGTCAGCGTCGAGGAAAACCGCGCCGCGCCGCTGGAGCTGGAAACCCCGGTGGAGCAGCCGGCAGTTGCCGCGTCGGCGCCGGCCGCGGCCGAGCCTGCCCCGGTTATGGAAGAGCCCTCCCTGTTCGAGGAAATGAATGTGCAGCAGGCTGCTGAACAGGAGGAAGAGGTCTTTGAAGAGGTGGAGCAGCTGAACGACGACGGCCTGCCGCCCCCTGCTTACCAGCCGAAGGTTCCGGAATTCCGCCCGCAGGCGGATGCCGGCGAAACTCCGCAGGCCGCCTTTGTCGCGCCCAAGGCGCCGGCCCCCGGCACCCCGTCGCCGCAAGCGCTGGAGCGCCTGCAGGCCGCCGCCCAGCGGGCGCAGCAGCCGCAGGCTCCTCAGCAGCAGCCGGTGCGCCCGGTTGCCCCTGCCGCCCAGGCCCCGCAGCAGCAATCCCAGCAGCCCCAGCAGGGCCAGCAGCAGCCCGAGGGCCAGCGCCGTTTCGGCCTCAATTCGCTGATCCACCGGATGACCGGCAGCGCCGATGCGCCCGCGGGCAAGCAGCAGCCCCAGGCAGTGCGCCAGCAGCCCGCAATGCACGCGCAGGCGCCGGCAGCCCAGCCGCAACCGGTGCAGCAGCAGCAGCAGGATCCTGACCAGGAACGCATCGAAATCCCCGCTTTCCTGCGCCGCCAGGCCAACTGACACATCACATATCGACAGGAAAAAGCCGCCTTCGGGCGGCTTTTTTCATTTTATTATCAGCGTATTGAGTGGTTCTGAGCGGTGTTTTGCTTATCTGTTACGGTCATGTTTCAAACCGTTACAAAGATTGAGTTGTAGGAATTTTTGCAAAACCTTAACTCTCGTCCGCAACACGGCCCCCTGAGGCCGGACATAGTGGAAAGAGGCGCAAAGTGCAGAATACGCTCAAAGCATCGGTGGCATTCGAAGGGGTCGGACTGCACTCCGGCAAACCTGCGCGCATGGTCTTGATCCCGGCTCCGGCGGGGCATGGCATCGTGTTCAAGCGCACCGATATCGCCTTGGGCAATACCGTGGTTCCGGCACGCTGGGATCTGGTTGAGCGCAGCCCGCTCTGCACCCGCCTGGTCAACGCGGCCGGCGTCAGCGTCTCCACTGTCGAACACATCATGGCGGCCCTGGCAGGCTGCGGCGTGCACAACGCGCTGATCGAGATCGACGGCCCGGAAGTTCCGATTTTGGACGGCTCCTCGGCCCCGTTCGTGCGCGGCATCATGAGCCAGGGCGTGCAGAGCCTGGGCGTGCCGGTGGTGGCCTATGAAGTGCTGAAGCCGGTGACGGTCGAGAAGGACGGCGCCCGCGCCACCCTGCTGCCCAGCGACCGGCTGACCATCGAATTCCACATCGACTTTGCCGAGGCCGCCATCGGCCGCCAGAGCAAGGAACTGGACATGCGCAACGGCAGCTTTGCGCGCGAGCTGTGCGACAGCCGCACCTTCTGCCGCCAGGCGGATGTCGAAACCATGCAGGCCAACGGCTTGGCCCTGGGCGGTGTGCCCGGCGAGAACGCCGTTGTGTTTGACGGGGAACGGGTCGAGAGCGGTGCGGGCCTGCGCCACTCGGACGAGCCTGTACGCCACAAGATGCTTGATGCGCTGGGTGACCTGGCGCTGGCTGGGGGGCCGGTCTTGGGGCGCTACGTTGGGGAGCGTGCGGGGCACGCGCTGACCAACACTTTGCTGCGGGCCCTGTTTGCGGAGCCGGGTGCGGTCCGGGCCGTCGCCTGCGATGCAGCGATGACCGCACGGCTGCCGGGGCAGGGGCTGATCTGGTCGGAAATCCCGGCCGAACAGCGCCGCGTAGCATAAGGCAGAAAACCAGGAACGAGCGGCAGACTGGCCCGGGACCCCAATTGTCCCGGGTCTTTTCCTGTGGCGGGCGCGCGGAAGCGGCCCGGCACGTCCGGGCAGCCTTGACCGCCGGCGGCTTTCGATGCCATGTGAACGCGGAAATAGCGAAAGGCGTTTTGCGCGCCATTTGAATATGCTAGAGACGGCCTAACCGGGGCGGACACCCGTAAGGCAACGACGGTGAGGTGAGGCATTATGAACGGCATCAGGGCAGGAGCCAAAACCCTCGGCGCGGTCCTTCTGATGGCGGCCCTTGCGGGCTGCGGCGGAGACGGCGGCGCGGTCAAGCGGGGCGAGTCGCTGGAGGCCTTCTCACCGGAGCACATCTATGAGCGCGGCGAGTTCGAGCTGGCCAACCGCCGGGCCAAGGATGCGGCCTATTACTTCTCCGAGATCGAACGCCTGTATCCCTATTCCGAATGGGCCAAGCAGGCGGTGATCATGCAGGCCTTTGCCCATCACACCAGCAAGGATTACGAGAACAGCCGCGCCGCTGCGCAGCGGTTCATTGACTTCTATCCGGCGGATGAAGATGCGGCCTATGCCCAGTATCTGCTGGCGCTGAGCTATTACGACCAGATCGATGAGGTGGGCCGCGACCAGGGCCTGACCTTCCAGGCGCTGCAGGCGCTGCGCACCGTGATCGAGGTCTATCCGGACAGCGAATACGCCAATTCCGCGATCCTGAAGTTCGACCTGGCCTTTGACCACCTGGCGGGCAAGGAAATGGAGATCGGCCGCTATTACCTGCGCCGGGGCCATTACACCTCTGCGATCAACCGCTTCCGGGTGGTGGTGGAGGATTTCCAGACCACCAGCCACACCGCGGAGGCGCTGCACCGGCTGGTCGAGTCCTATCTGTCGCTGGGCCTGACAGCGGAGGCGCAGACCGCCGCCGCCATTCTGGGCCACAACTTCCAGTCCACCGAATGGTACGAGGACAGCTACCGCCTGCTGGGGGCAAACGGGCTCAAGCCCAAGGACCGCGGCAACAACTGGCTGAGCCAGATTTACCGTCAGACGCTGAAAGGGCAGTGGCTGTAACGGCCGCTGCGGCAATGGGGCGGGGCAATGCTGCGCGCGCTTGAGATCCGGGATATCCTGATCATTGATCACCTGGAGCTGAATTTTCAGCCCGGGCTGAATGTGCTGACTGGCGAGACCGGGGCAGGCAAATCCATTCTGCTGGACAGCCTGGGCTTTGTGCTGGGCTGGCGCGGCCGTGCCGAACTGGTGCGCCAGGGCGCCTCCCAGGGCGAGGTGCTGGCGGAGTTCGACCTGGGCCAGGGCCATCCCGCCCATGCGATCCTGGAAGAGGCCGGCCTGCCGGGCGGCGACAGCCTGATCCTGCGCCGGGTGAACACGGCGGAGGGGCGCAAGACCGCCTGGGTCAATGACCGGCGCTGCTCGGGCGAGGTGCTGCGGGCGCTGTCGGAGACGCTGGTGGAGCTGCACGGGCAGCACGACGACCGCGGGCTCTTGAACCCGCGCGGCCACATGGCGCTGCTGGATCAGTATGCCGGGGTGCAGTCGCTGCTGGGGGCGGTGCGCAGCGCATGGAGCGATGCGGCCAAGGCCCGCAAGACAGTGGCGGCCACCCGCGCGGCGCTGGACGCGGTGCGGGCCGAGGAGGAGTTCCTGCGCCATGCGGTTGCCGAGCTGGACAAGCTGGACCCGCAGCCGGGCGAGGACGAGGCGCTGGACACCCGCCGCCGCCAGATGCAGGCGGCCGAGCGCATCCGCGGCGACATCGCCCGCGCCCACGCGCTGCTGAGCGAAGGCGCCGAGAGTGCCATGGGCGAGGCGCAGCGCTGGCTGGAGGGCGTCGCAGGCCGCGAGGACGAGACCGGCCTGGATGAGCCGCTGGCGGCATTGTCGCGGGCGATGATCGAGCTGGGCGATGCCCAGGACGGCGTTGAACGGGTGCTGGGGGCGCTGGACTTCAATCCCGGCGAGCTGGAGGACTGCGAGGAGCGCCTGTTTGCGATCCGCGCCCTGGCGCGCAAGCACGGGGTGGCCGCCGACGAACTGGGCGGCTACGCCGAAACCCTGCGCGCCAAGCTGGCCGCGCTGGATGCGGGCGACCAGGATCTGGCGGACCAGGAGGCTGCGCTGAAGGCGGCAGAGGCCGCCTATGCGCAAGCAGCAGAGCAGCTGAGCGCCGCCCGCCGCGAAAGCGCCGCGGCACTGGATCAGGCGGTGATGGCGGAACTGGCGCCGCTCAAGATGGAACGGGCGGTGTTCGAGACCCGCATCAGCGCCGCCGAGCCGGGGCCGGAGGGCACCGACACGGTGGCCTTCACCGTTGCCACCAACCCGGGCGCGCCCGCAGGGGCGCTGAACAAGATCGCCTCCGGCGGCGAGCTGAGCCGGTTCCTGCTGGCGCTCAAAGTCTGCCTGCGCGGCGACGACGCCAGCAAGACGCTGATTTTCGACGAGATCGACCGCGGCGTCGGCGGCGCCACCGCGGATGCGGTGGGGCGGCGCCTGCGCAGCCTTGCCAGCGGCGGCCAGGTGCTGGTGGTGACCCACTCGCCGCAGGTGGCGGCGCTTGGCGGCCATCACTGGCAGGTGCGCAAGCAGGTGGTCGACGGCATGACACTGTCGCAGGTGGTGCCGCTGGCCGAGGCCGAGCGGGTGGATGAGCTTGCCCGCATGGTCTCAGGCGATACCATCACAGAGGAGGCCCGCGCCGCGGCCCGTGCTTTGCTGGCCGGATAACCTGTCCCGGCAGGACGGCGGGTGAGGGTTCCTTAACCGGCTTGCGGCAATTGTAGGCCATTGAAAACAAAAGGCCCGCTTGCAGCATATGGCAGAAGAAATCCGATCCGCCCTCATCGCCCATCTGATGCAAATGCTGGCTGGCCTGAAGGATATCTGGCGGGTGCTGCGCAACCGCGGCCCCAGCCAGTTCCAGTTCTGGCTGATCGCGCTGCTGATCGGCATTGCCGCGGGCTTTGCGGCGCTGTTCTTCCGCAAGGGGATCACCGCGCTGCAGGCCTGGGTCTATGGCGCGCCGGATCTGGACTACCTGCATTCCTTTGCCCAGGGGCTGCCCTGGTACACGCTGGTGGCTATTGCTGCGGGCGGCGGGCTGGTGGTGGGCATCATCCTGGACCGGTTCACCCCGGACGGGCGGGTGCGCTCGGTTGCCGATGTGATCGAGGGCGCCGCGCTGCATGACGGGCGGGTCGAGCACAAGGCAGGGCTGGCCTCGGCGCTGTCGTCCTTCATCACCCTGTCCACCGGCGGATCCACCGGCCGCGAAGGGCCGGTGGTGCACCTGGCGGGGGTGATTGCCAGCTGGGTCAGCAACCGGATCAACGCCGACGGTGTCACCGGGCGCGACCTCTTGGGCTGCGCGGTGGCGGCGGCGGTCTCGGCCAGTTTCAACGCGCCGATTGCCGGGGCGCTGTTTGCGATGGAGGTGGTGCTGCGGCATTTCTCTGTCAACGCCTTTGCACCGATCGTGGTGGCCTCGGTCGCGGGCACCGTGATCAACCGGCTGGAATACGGCGACGTCACCGAATTCACCCTCAACACCCCCGGTGCGCTGCAGTTTTATGTGGAGCTGCCGGCCTTTCTGATCCTTGGCCTGATCTGCGGCCTGGTGGCGGTGGCGCAGATGCGCTCGATCTTCTTTGCCGAGAAGGTCGGCAACGCGGTGCAGCAGCGCCTGTGCCTGCCGCGCTGGCTGCGCCCGGCGGTGTCGGGTGCCATGCTGGGGGTGATCGCGGTGTGGTTCCCGCATATCATCGGCGTCGGCTACGAGACCACGGTGCTGGCGCTGACCGGCGGGCTGCTCTTGGGGCAGGCGGTGGTCTTCACGGTGGTGAAGACCGCGGCGGTGGCCATCACCATGGGCGGGCGCATGGGCGGCGGGGTGTTCTCGCCGTCGCTGATGATCGGGGCGCTGACCGGTCTGGCCTTCGGCCTCATTGCGACCTCGGTGCTGCCGGATGTGTCCGGCACCCACACGCTTTATGCCTTTGCCGGCATGGGGGCGGTTGCGGCAGCGGTTCTTGGCGCGCCGATCTCCACCACACTGATCGTGTTCGAGCTGACCGGCGACTGGCAGATCGGCCTGGCGGTGATGGTGTCGGTTTCCATGTCCACCGCGCTGGCCTCGCGGCTGGTCGACCGGTCCTTCTTCCTTACCCAGCTGGAGCGGCGCGACATCCATTGCGCCGCCGGTCCGCAGGCCTACCTACTGTCAATGCTGCGCGCCGGGGCGGTGATGCGGCCGATGGGCGACAGCCGCTGCGCTTCGCTGGAGGACTGCCAGGCGCTGGTGGAGCAGGGGCTGTGCATCCGCGCCTCCGCCTCGCTGGAGGCGGCGATGCCGGTTTTCGACCGTGCCGAAATCCCCTATTTGCCGGTGCACCTGGTGGAGGATGGCAAGGAGGAGGTGATCGGCGCGCTGTACCATGTGGACGCGCTGAAGGCCTACAACCGCGCCTTGGCGGCCACCGCCGCGGAAGAGCACAGATAGGCCGGGCCGGGCGGTTGCGGCTGCTGCAATAAGAACCCGCGCGGGTTTAGGGGAAACTTCCCAAGGTTTTCCCCGTAGCTGTGAGATTTCCGCTACAGGTTAAGGATTAATTAATCTGTGCATTGCCCTGCGACAATGTCTTGCTGAACATTGCAGGTGAAATATCGCAATGCACACTCACACGGCAGGCAACAAAATGCGAAACTTCGAAACCGGCCCAGAAGAGGCTGGTGCGAAAACCAAGGCGGACGAGCGGGAAAACGAACGGGCGGCACTGGAAGCGGTGATCAATTACGCGATCCAATGCGCGCGTGAAACGGATATTCTGGGCGCCGGCGACGCGCTGGAGGAAGCCAGGCTGAACCTCAGCCGGGCGGTGCTCGCCTAGAGGCCGGTTCCCGATCCTGATCCGCAGCACATGACACCGGACCCCGCCGCATAGGCGGCAGGCCCGCGCCTGTGCCGCTGGCTGGCGGCGCCGGCAGATGAACAGGCGGCAACGTCAGGCTGCAATGGAAAACACCGGCGCCAGGGCGCCGGTGCATCTGCTCTCCGGATAAATTAAACCATCCGCGTGCTAGGCCCGCGCGGCCGGGCTGCGCCCTGGCCGCTGCCAGATGAATGGCTCAGACCTGCTCAACCTTGACCGAGTCGCTCAGCACAAAGGCCAGGTGGCCCTTGATCTCCGCCACGTCCTCCTTCGGGTCCTCATAGCTCCAGGCGGCGTTTTCGGTCACCGAGGATTTGTTGGCGATCGAGAAATAGCTGGCGTCGCCCTTGTGCGGGCAATGGGTGGTCTTGCTGGTGCGGTCCAGGAACGCCATCGCGATGTCGTCGCGCGGGAAATAGATGACCGGATCCAGATCGCCCTCCGACAGCTCCAGTGCATTGGCGGTTTCCCCCAATACGGCGCCGCCGGAGCGGACAGTCCAGGTGCCTTCGGCCTTGCGGATACGGATATTGGTCATGCGTGTTTTCCCATTCTCTTCGTTCGTGTCGTCTTTGTGTTCAGTCTATGTAACAGCCAGGTGTCACAAGGGGGCGGTCGCGGCATCAAGCCACGCCTTTGCGGCGGGGCTGAGCAGCGGGCCGATCTTGGCTGCAACCTCCAGGTGGTAGCTGTCGAGCCAGTCTCTTTCGTCTGCGGTCAGCATGGAGGCATTCACCAGCCGCCGGTCAACCGGGGCGAAGGTGAGCGTGCGCCAGCACAGCATGTCGCGCTCAGGGTCGCTGGTGTCAAGGGCCGGGGCCGTTTCAACAACCAGAAGGTTCTCGATCCGGATGCCAAAGGCGCCCTCCCGGTAGTATCCGGGCTCATTGGACAGGATCATGCCGGGTTCCAGCGGCACATGGCTGGTGCGTGCCAGCCGCTGCGGGCCTTCATGCACGCTGAGATAGGCGCCGACGCCGTGGCCGAGACCATGGTTGAAGTCCTGGCCTGCCAGCCACAGCGGCATCCGGCCGATGCATTCGATGTCGCGGCCCGCCAGCCCCTTGGGCCAGCGCAGGCGGGACATGGCGATCATGCCCTGCAGCACGCGGGTGAAGGCGGCGCGCTCCTCCTTGCCGGGGGTGCCGATGGCGATGGTGCGGGTGATATCGGTGGTGCCGTCCAGATACTGGCCGCCGCTGTCCATGACCAGCAGGTGGCCGTCCTCCAGCCGTGTATCCGTCTCCTCGGTCACGCGGTAATGCATGACGGCGCCGTTCTCGCCGGTGCCTGCAATGGTTTCAAAGCTGATGTCGCGCAGGGCTGGGTCTTCGCTGCGCAGGGCCTCCAGCTTTTTCACCACATCAATCTCTGTGATCGTGCCGGGCGCCTGGGCGTCGAGCCAGGCCAGCATCTCCACGATGGCGGCGCCGTCGCGCAGGTGCGCCGCGGCGCTGCCCGCGATCTCGGCCCCGTTCTTGCGCGCCTTGGGCAGGGCGCAGGGGTCGCCGGCGGGGACCATGCGGTCGCCCAGCTTGTCGGCCACGATCTGCGGCACGGTGCCGGAGTCCGCTGCGACCGAGCCGTTGAGCGCTGCGGTGGCCTTGAGGAAGTCGTCCGGCGCATGAATGGTGACAAAGCTGTCAAAGTGGCCCTGCAGACCTTCCAGCTTCTCTGCCGCCATGAACAGGTCCACCCGCGCGTCACCGTGCAGGATGGCAAAGCCATGCGCCACCGGGTTGCGGGCCACGTCGGCGCCGCGGATGTTCAGCAGCCACATGATGCTGTCGGGCAGGGTGATGACGGCCGCTGCCTGTCCTGCATCGCGCAGTTCCTTAGCCAGCCGCGCGCATTTGTCTGCGGCGCTTTCGCCTGCGTAGTCCAGCGGGTGGGCAGCAACCGGCTGCATCGGCGGCGCGGGCTGGTCTGCCCAGATCCGGTCCACCAGGTTCTCGCATTGCGCGATGGTGATGCCGCTGCCCTTCAGCTCTTTTTCCAGCGAGGTGATCTGCCCGGCAGCATGCAGCCAGGGGTCGAAGCCGACCTTGCCGCCACTGGGCAGCTGTTCCTTCAGCCAGTCCGCCAGCTGCACGTCAGGCCAGGGAACGGGAGTATATTCCGCGGCGACCTGGCGTTTCACCTGGGTGCGGTAGCGGCCGTCGATGAAGACGCCGGCGATGTCCTGCAGCACTGCGCAGAACCCGGCCGAACCTGTGAATCCGGTGAGCCAGCTGAGGCGCTCGTCATGCGGCGCCACATATTCGCCCTGGTGGGCATCGGCGCGCGGCACCAGGAAGCCGTCCAGCCCTTCCGCCGCCAGTTCCTTGCGCAGCGCCGCCAGCCGGGGCGGCCCCTGTTCCGGGCGGGCAGTCACATCGAAGGTCTGATACATCGGCGTCTCTCCTGCTTAAAAGGGCGGGCGGCAGCAGGGGACACCCCGGGGCCGCGGCAAAGAAAATGCGCGGGCCCGGAGCGCGCGCCCCTTCTTGTCCCAAATCGCCCTGCTGCTGGCAAGGGCGGCGGAGGAGAGAATGTTGCCGACCTGACGGAACAAGCGGGAAGGCTTGGGCGCAGCGGCGGCTCCCGCCCGGCCTGACGGCATCAGAGATGCCCTGCGGCCGGTTGGGCCAAGCGCCGGATGCGAAGCATCCGGCGCCGCCGCGCGCGTCAGCGCGCGGCCATGCCCAAGGCTGAGGGCGGCATCGCAAGATGCTGGCCAAAGGCGCGGGAGCACTACGCTATCTCAGTCGTATACTGATTTGGGTAAAGCGAACCGTCTTACGGGCAGGGCTGGGGCACAAGCCCCTTGGCCAAGAGGTACCGGACGAGCTCATCCGCGCTACTGGTCAATGCAAGGTTTTCAGCAGTGAGACGAGCCATCTCCCGCTGAGCCGAACCAGTTTTACATAGCCCTGATACACTAGAAAGGTGTCTAATTCGGTCTTTCTGCTGTTTAACGCACGAACGGTAGCAGTTGATTGTTTGATTGATCTGCGAACAAGTCTGTTTTTCAGATCGGGGGTGGGAAGGAGTCATGTCGGTTTTCCTAATCCGTTTTGTTTCAGACCATAGGAAATAAAACAGTTCGCCCGCACCCTAACTATGCAGCTGCAGGAACCAGTATGTCATTTAACCCGTTAACTTTCCAGGGCAAAAAATAACCCGCTCTGCAAGAGCGCACTGCGGGTTATCGTTCTTAGTGACAACTTAGCTCGCCCGTTTGATGCCCATGACGCGGGCGCGGGCGCGCGGATCGCTGTCGAACAGGGCGGCCAGCTGCTCTGTCATCGCCCCGGCCAGCTGCTCCACATCGGTGATCGTCACCGCGCGCTGGTAGTAGCGGGTCACGTCATGGCCGATGCCGATCGCCAGCAGCTCCACCTGCTTGCGCTTCTCCACCATCGCAATCACGTCGCGCAGGTGTTTTTCCAGGTAGTTCGCCGGGTTCACCGACAGCGTCGAATCATCCACCGGCGCGCCGTCGGAGATCACCATCAGGATCTTGCGGGCCTCGCGCCGCGCCACCATGCGGCGGTGCGCCCATTCCAGCGCCTCGCCGTCGATGTTTTCCTTCAGCAGGCCCTCTTTCATCATCAGGCCCAGGTTGGTGCGGGTGCGGCGCATCGGGGCGTCGGCGGCCTTGTAGATGATGTGGCGCAGGTCGTTCAGGCGGCCCGGCTGCTGCGGGCGGCCGTCGTTCAGCCAGGCCTCGCGCGCCAGCCCGCCTTTCCAGGCGCGGGTGGTGAAGCCGAGGACTTCGACCTTCACGTTGCAGCGCTCCAGCGTCCGGGCCAGCACGTCGGCGCAGATTGCCGCGATGGAGATCGGGCGGCCGCGCATCGAGCCGGAGTTGTCGAGCAGCAGCGTCACCACGGTGTCGCGGAACTCGGTGTCCTTTTCGACCTTGAAGCTGAGCGGCGTGGTCGGGTTGGCGACAACCCGCGCCAGGCGGCCTGCATCCAGGATGCCTTCCTCGCGGTCAAACTCCCAGGAACGGTTCTGCTGCGCCTGCAGGCGGCGCTGCAGCTTGTTGGCAAGGCGGCTCACGGCGCCCTTCAGCGGCTCCAGCTGCTGGTCGAGATAGGCGCGCAGACGCTCCAGCTCGGCAGGCTCGGCCAGCTCCTCGGCGTTGATTTCCTCGTCATGGGCATCCTGGAACACCTTGTAATCCGGGTCGGCGTCGGAGACCGGCGGCGGGGCAGGCGGCTCCAGCGGCGCCTCGCCATCGGGCATCTCGGTGTCCTCGGCCAGATCGTCGTCGGCCATCTCGTCCATCGAGACCTGGGCCTGGCTTTCGTCCTGCTGCTGCTCCTGGCTCTGCTCGGGCGACGCGTCGGCCTGTTCCTCCTCGCTATCGTCCTGGCCGGTGCTGTCCGGGTCCTGCTGCTCCTCGGCGTTCTCCTCGGCCTCGTCGCCCGCGTCGTCGTCCATATCATCCGGGTCATCGCCCAGCTGGTCGCCATAGCCGAGATCGGAGATCACCTGCCGCGCCAGCTTGGCGAAGGCGGCCTGATCGGCAATGGTTTCGTCCAGGTTCTCCAGCGTGCCGCCGGCCTGGGATTCGATAAAGCCGCGCCACAGCTCCATGATGTTGGAGGCGCCTTCGGGCAGGTCGCGGCCCGTCGCCAGATGGCGGATCAGATACCCCGCGGCAGCAGCCAGCGGCGCCTCGGAGGAGGATTTCATCTGATCATAACCGCGGCGGATCGACTCGTTGCGGATCTTCACGTCGATGTTGGACGCGGTGCCGGGCATGTGGCGGGCGCCCATCGCCTCGCATCGGGCGGTTTCCATCGCCTCATAGAGGTCGCGGGCCATTTCGCCCTGCGGCACGTATTTTGCGTGGGTCGCGTCGTCGTGGAACTTGTGGCGCAGCGCCAGCGCATCCGCGGTGCCGCGGGCCAAGAGCACCTCCTCGCGGGTCATCCGGCGGGAGACCTGCGGCAGCCGCATGGTGTCGCCGGACAGGCCCGAGGGGTCGACCGTGTAGCTGACGGTCAGCTCCGGGTCGTTGGCCATCACCTTGGTGGCCTCGCTCAGGGCCTTCTTGAACGGATCGGCTGGGTTGTCGTTCGGCTTTTTCATGGTCGCACCTTATCCGCTTATCAGCATCGCCTTAGCCTCCGGCAAAGTCCAGTGCGCGTCCTGCGGAGAGGGCAGCGCCCGGCCCGGCGGGGCGGGAAGCAAAGCGCCCGCCCGTTTTGCCGGAGGCAAACCTTCGGTTTGACGGGGGGCGGGTCGGGCGCTGCCCGGCCTTGCGGCCGGGCGGCACATTGCTGTTAGCCCAGCGAAACGCTCGCGGCGCTCTCCGGCAGCTCCTCGTCAAAGCAGCGCTGGTAGAACTCGGCCACGGTCTGGCGCTCCAGCTCGTCGCATTTGTTCAGGAACGACAGGCGGAAGGCATAGCCCACATTGCGGAAGATCTCGGCGTTCTGGGCCCAGTTGATCACCGTCCGCGGCGACATCACGGTCGACAGATCGCCGTTCATGAAAGCGGTGCGCGTCAGGTCGGCAACGGTCACCATCTGGGAGATCTTCTTGCGGCCCTCGGCGGTGTTGTAGTGCGGCGCTTTGGACAGAACGATGGCGCTTTCGGCGTCATGGCTCAGGTAGTTCAGGGTGGAGACCAGCGACCAGCGGTCCATCTGCGCCTGGTTGATCTGCTGGGTGCCATGGTAGAGCCCGGTGGTGTCGCCGAGGCCAACGGTGTTGGCGGTGGCAAACAGGCGGAAGAACGGGTTCGGGGTGATGATCTCGTTCTGGTCCAGCAGGGTCAGCTTGCCGTCATGCTCCAGCACCCGCTGGATCACGAACATCACGTCGGCGCGGCCGGCGTCGTATTCGTCGAACACGATCGCAACCGGGTTGCGCAGCGCCCAGGGCAGGATGCCCTCGTGGAACTCAGTGACCTGCTTGCCGTCGCGCAGCTTGATCGCGTCCTTGCCGATCAGGTCGATACGGGAGATGTGGCTGTCCAGGTTCACCCGGACGGAGGGCCAGTTCAGCCGCGCCGCAACCTGTTCGATGTGGGTCGACTTGCCGGTGCCGTGGTAGCCCTGGATCATCACACGGCGGTTGTGGCTGAAGCCCGCCAGGATCGCCAGCGTGGTTTCCGGGTCGAACTTGTAGGTGTGGTCCATGGCCGGCACCCGCTCGGAGCCCTCGGCAAAGCCCTTGACCGTCATGTCGGTGTCGATCCCGAACACATCGCGCACCGAAATCGTTTCGGTCGGTTTCGCATTCATATCCACAAAGCCGTCGGTCATCGCAGTCGATCCTTATCCCTCTTCCCTGCTGTCAGGGGCCAATTCGCGGGATTGGTGCCTGATCTGACGGGCAAGGGCAAGGGAAAGTCGCGCCGGAATCCAGCTGAAGCAGAGATTGTTCCCGAACTGGACAGGCAGGTCCGGGGCAGGCAGGAGCTGAATGAGCCGCGAAGGAGGAGGCCGCGCCGGTGCCAGGCTGGCGGTTCCAGACGTACTGCGCCCCCGGCCGGGCAGCAGGGGGCGCGAATTACCGGATCATTGTTAGCTATGGGGGGACAAGCTGCGTCCGGTATGTCCCTGCGTAACGGTTCAGTGCCGGGGGCGTCAAAGAAATAAAATCTCTATCATAAATTTTCGGCAAAAGACCGCCCATTGCTGCAGGCGCGGGCAGGCGCTGCGGCAAGGAAAAAGGACGGCTGCCGCCGCCCTGCTGTCCGGAATTTCTACGGCGCTTACTTGAAGCTGCGGCTGTCCTTGATCTGGTCCCAGGCCCAGCGGACTTCCTGCAGCTGCTCCTCCTGGCTGCGGTCGCCGCCGTTCATGTCCGGGTGCAGCACCTTGATCAGCTTCTTGTAGGCCTTGCGGATGTCGGCCTTGGACCAGTCGTCCTTGGCCTCCAGGATCTCGATGGCGCGGCGCTCGGTGGGCGGCAGGCGGCGGCCCGCCTTGGCGGCGCGGCCCGGGTTCTGGGTGGCGTTGGCGCCCAGCACCTGGTGCGGGTCCTCGATGCCCAGCCGCGCCCAGGCGCGGGCCTCGGGGTCGCCCATCGGCTTGGTCTCGCGCTCCCAAACCTTGTCCTTGGAGCGCTGCGCGTTCAGCTCCGCCTCGGTGGTGCCTTCGAAGAAGTTCCAGCTGTTGTTGTACTCGCGCACATGCTCCTGGCAGAACCAGTAGAAGTCATCCAGCACGTCCGGCGCCTTGGGGGCGCGGAACTTGCCGGCTTCCTGGCAGCCTTCCTTGTCGCAGACGCGCTGGGACGTCTCAGACGCACCCGTGGCAGCGCGCCGCCCGCGCGGGTTCTTCTTCTTGGCGGAGCGGACGGACATATCGAAGCCAAAGGGATCGGATTTGGACATGGGCGCACCTTCTAGACGCATCTGTTCGACTCGGAGGCAGCAGTTTAGTCTAAGGGGCGCCAGATTGAAGGGGGCGCAGGCAAAAAATATGGGGATGAGCGGAAAATGAGCATGAAGCAGGAAATGGAAGCGGCGTTGCAGGCGGCCTTTGCCCCGAGCGCGCTGGAAGTGGTCAACGAAAGCCACAAGCACGCGGGCCACGCAGGCGACGACGGCTCGGGCGAGAGCCATTTTGCGGTGATGATCCGCGCCGAGGCCTTTCAGGGCATGAACCGGGTGCAGCAGCACCGCGCGGTGCACAAGGCGCTGGGGGATATCGTGCCGCGCATCCACGCGCTGGCGCTGGATACCGGCGCCTGAGGCGCCGCGGCGCACGGACGCGCCCGCCCTGCGAGGGGGCTAGGGCGGGCAGTCTGCCCGCCATTCACGGGCTCTACTTATCGCCGTCTTTCAGACCGGCCCGTGCCTTCAGCGCTGCTGTCATGCCGGAAACCGGGCTCAGTTCCTCAACCCCGTCGTCGGCCTGCATCCTGGCCGCACCCGGTCCCGGAACCTGTTCCGCTTCCGGCGGCGCTTCGGGATCGCCTGCCGCAGCTGTCAGCCGCGGTGTTTGCGGTTCGCTGTGGCGGAACGCAACGGAGGGCGCGGCGGGTTCCTTGCGGCCTGCTGCCGGGGCCTGTGCCGGTTTCTCCGCCGCGATGGCGCGGCGGAACACCATCACGTTGCGCCAGTTGGTCGTTGATCCGGTCAGGCCGGAGCGTTCCTCGCTGGGCAGCAGTTCGGCGCGCTGGAACTCCCAGCCTTCCGCAGCCATCTCATTGAGCAGGATCTCCACCGAATTGGCAAAGCGCGCCTCCGGTGTCTTCACCCCCTTGGCCTTGGTGCCTTTTTGCGGTGCCGGGACAACCTTGTACTCGAATGCCTGCATGAACGTCTCCTGTCTTGCCGCGCAGGTTTAGCCGAAAGAGGGATGCGGTCAAGGGCGCGGCATCCGGCCCATGCGCGGCAGGGCGCCGTTTCCCTGCGAGGAGAACGGCCCGGAAAACACGCGTTTCCCGGGCCGGAGTTTTCGCGAAATTCCGCTTCGCGCAGCCGGATTCAGCCCGTTTCCGCCGCCATCTGCACCAGCGTCAGGCAGACTTCCGTGGCCTTGGCCATGTCCTGCACCGAAATCCATTCCAGCGGCCCGTGCACATTCTGCATGCCGGTGAAGATGTTGGGCGTCGGCACCCCCAGCTCGGTCAGCCGCGAGCCGTCGGTGCCGCCGCGGATCGGGGCCGTGATGGGGGCGATCCCATGCGCCTCGCAGGCCGCCAGTGCCAGCTCCACCGGGGTCATGTCGTTTTCCAGCCAGTACCGCATGTTACGGTATTGCGGGAAGATTTCGCAGGTGATCCCGGCCCGCGGCTCCGAGGCCAGCACCGCTTCGCAGACCTTCTGCAGCAGTTCGCCCTTGGCGGCCAGCCCGTCGAGTTCGAAGTCGCGCAGGATCAGCTTGATCTCCATCTCCGAAGACCCGCCGTTCATGTCGGTGATATGGATGAAACCCTCGCGCCCCTCGGTGGTTTCCGGCGTCATCGTGGCTTGCGGCAGGGTCTGCACGATCTTTGCCGCCAGATGCGCGGCGTTCACCATCTTCTCCTTGGCCCAGCCGGGGTGGATCGACACGCCCTTGACGCTCACTACCGCGCGGTCGGCAGAGAAGCTCTCATAGACGATCTCGCCTGCTTCGCCGCCGTCCAGCGTATAGGCGAAATCCACGCCCAGGTCCTTGGGCAGCTGCTCGCCGACGCCGCGGCCGATTTCCTCGTCCGGGGTGAAGGCGAGGCGGATCTTCGGGTGCTTGATGTCCGGGTTCGTCAGCAGATGCCGCGCCAGGGTCATTACGATGGCGACGCCGGCCTTGTCGTCAGCCCCCAGCAGGGTGAGGCCGGAGGCGGTGATCAGGTCGTCGCCCTGCTTGGAGGCGAGGTAGGGGGATTTTTGCGGCGACAGCACCAGATCCGGGTTGTCGGGAAAGCGGATATCGCCGCCGTCATACCCCTTGATCACCCGCGGTTTGACGCCGGCGGCGTTGAATTGCGGGGCTGTATCCACATGGGCGAGCAGGCCGATGGCCGACCCCGGCGCAGTGGCGGGAATGGTGGCCAGCACGACGCCGTAATCGGTGAGCGTCACCTCCTCAGCACCGGTCTCCTGCAGCTCTGCCACCAGCAGGTTCAGCATGTCGAATTGGATTTCGGTGCTGGGCGTCGTGGCTGAGGTCTCGTCGCTCTGGCTGTCGATGGCGGCGTAGCGGACCAGACGGTCCTCGAGTTCCTGATCGAAAATGCGTTCCATGAAACCTCCGGGATTTTGGCGGGAGCAAAGCCGTTGTAGCAAGGAAGGTCAATGCATGTGTTCCGCCCGGCCGGGACGGGCGTTGCCCTCAGTGAAACGGCACCACCCGGTGCACAAGGGGTGCACGCATATCACCCCGCCTTCCGGCACAAAAAAAGGGCGCCGCGAGGGCGCCCTTTAGAAATTCCTGTCCCGCGGGAATCAGCCGCCCAGTTTCTTGGCGACCAGCTCGTTCACCGCCTTGGGGTTGGCCTTGCCGCCGGTGGCTTTCATCACCTGGCCGACAAACCAGCCCGCCAGCTTCGGGTTCACCTTGGCCTTCTCCACCTGCGCCGGGTTGGCGGCGATGATCTCGTCCAAAGCGGTCTCGATGGCGCCAGTATCTGTCACCTGCTTCATGCCGCGTTCTTCGACGATCTGCGCCGGGTCGCCGCCTTCGGTATAGACGATCTCGAACAGGTCCTTGGCGATCTTGCCGGAAATCGCATCCGAGGAAATCAGGTCGATGATACCGCCCAGCTGGGCAGGGGAGACCGGGGATTCGGTGATCGTGTGGTCTTCTTTCTTCAGGCGGCCGAACAGCTCGTTGATGACCCAGTTGGCGGCCAGCTTGCCGCTGCGGCCCTTGGCGGTTTCCTCAAAGAAGGCCGCCGATTCCACATCCGCGGTCAGCACTGAGGCGTCATAGTCGCTGAGGCCGAAGTCATTGATGAAACGCGCCTTTTTCTCGTCCGGAAGCTCCGGCAGGTTGGCGGCGATATCATCGACCCAGGCCTGCTCGATTTCCAGCGGCAGCAGGTCGGGATCGGGGAAATAGCGGTAGTCATGCGCCTCTTCCTTGGAGCGCATGGAACGGGTTTCGCCCTTGTCCGGGTCGTACAGGCGGGTTTCCTGCACCACTTCGCCGCCGCCCTCAAGGATGGCGATCTGGCGGCGCGCCTCCACTTCAATGGCCTGCTGGATGAAGCGCATGGAGTTCATGTTCTTGATTTCGCAGCGGGTGCCGAGGTGGCTGAAGTCCTGGGTTTCCTGGTACTTCTCGTACTGGCCCGGCAGGCAGACCGAGACGTTCACGTCGGCGCGCAGGTTGCCGTTCTGCATGTTGCCGTCGCAGGTGCCCAGGTACTGCATGATCTGGCGCAGCTTGGCGATATAGGCCGCCGCTTCCTCCGGCCCGCGGATGTCGGGGCGGGAGACGATTTCCATCAGGCAGACGCCGGTGCGGTTCAGGTCGACAAAGGACATGTTGGGGTCCATGTCGTGGATCGACTTGCCCGCGTCCTGTTCCATGTGGATGCGTTCGATCCGCACGGTGCGCGCGGTGCCGTCGCCCAGTTCCACCAGCACTTCGCCTTCGCCCACAATGGGATGATAAAGCTGGGAAATCTGGTAGCCCTGCGGCAGGTCGGGGTAGAAATAGTTCTTGCGGTCAAAGGCGGACCACAGGTTGATGTCGGCTTTCAGGCCCAGGCCGGTGCGCACCGCCTGCTCGACGCAGTATTCGTTGATCACCGGCAGCATGCCGGGCATCGCCGCGTCCACGAAAGCCACGTTGGAGTTCGGCTCGGCGCCGAACTTGGTGGAGGCGCCGGAGAACAGCTTGGCATTGGAGCTGACCTGGGCATGCACCTCCATGCCGATGACCAGTTCCCAGTCATGCTTGGCGCCCGCGATCACCTTGGGCTTGGGGAGTTCATATGTCAGGTCGAGCATGGTTTTCCGCCGTATCCGAATGTCCTTGGTTGGCAAGCGTTCTAGGCCAGTGCGGCAGGGGGAGCAAGAGCCGCGAGGGCGGGAAAAAGCGGCCATCGGGCGGAAATCAGGCTGTTATGTTCCGGCGCGGAAGCGGAAGCCGGAAGGCGGCAGCTCAATTCAGCTGCCGCGAGGTGCCTTTAGGCTGTGGCCAGCCGCTGGCTGCTGCGGCGCAGGGCGCCGAGGGAAAACAGCTGGAAGGCAATGAACACCGGCACGAAGTATTCCGGGAACAGGGCCAGCGGATAGGCGTTGATGATATTGGGATTGTCAAAGGACATCAGCTGCAGGGCGCCTGCCGAGGTTGCGATACCAAGGCTGACCGCTACGGCGAAATCCAGCAGGCCGATGTAGCTGGCGCGGCGCACCAGGGCCTCGGCGTTCGCATCGCCGCGGTTCAGGGCACGCATCGCCTGGACCGCCGCGATGCCCGCGAGAATGTCGCCGATGCCCGCGGGCAGTGCGAATTGCCAGGGCAGGTCCCCCATCAGCCAGCCGATCAGAAACACGCCGCCCATCAGCCGGAGGCTTTGAATGCTGATCAGATGCGCGTGGCTGAGCCCGTGCAGGATAGCCCGGCCCGTGACTGTCAGGCGGCCCATGGCCCAGAGAAGCAAGGCCCCGCCGATAAGCGGCATCAGCGCGTAAGGCGGATCGGTGATTTCGAGGGGCGGCATGAGTATGCCGGCTTTGGCCAGGGTTGTGACCAGCGGATACCACAGTCCAAGCAGGGCGGTGGTGACGGCGACACCTGCCGCCGCTTGTCTCGGCGGCAGGCCTGACCTGAGAGCGCCGATGCTGACAAGGCCAATTGCAAAGGCTGGCAGGATGACCGCGAAGGTTTGAACGTAAACAGTGGCGAGAGGTTCGAACATTTGCCTTACTCCTACTGGACTGGCTGCATGTGAGTCCTGTTGTGGTAGTGACTATCAAATATGTAGTAACTTCACATTTGCAAGCTGGGCGCTTAAATTATCCCTATGAGCCAGCAGCCACGCGAAAATTGCCCGGTTCTGCGGGCGTCAAATGTCATGGGGGACCAATGGGTCCTTCTGATCCTGCGGGAGTTTTTTCTGGAAGGGCCGCGCCGGTTCCAGGACCTGCAGGATATCTTGAATATCTCTCCTAACACCCTGTCAGGACGGCTGCGCAGGCTGGAGGAAAACGGCGTGCTGGAGCGGCAGGCCTATTCGCAGAACCCGCCGCGGTGGGAGTACCATCTGACCAAAAGCGGCGAGGCCCTGGCCCCGGTCATGAATGCGATCCGGGCTTGGGGTGAGGCGCATACTCCGGATCTGCCGGAAGGGTCCTGAAATCACTGGCGGGTGGCCGCCGGATACGCATTGAGCTCTTGGCGGCGTGCGCCGGCAGGGCTAGAACTGGCAGCCCGAGCAGAATTTTGAGGAGGCCGCCTTGGACACATCCGCCCGCATCAGCCAGACCATTGCAACGGAAATCGGCGCCGCCGCCAAGCAGGTGAGCGCGGCTGTGGCGCTGCTGGACGAGGGCGCCACGGTGCCGTTTGTCGCGCGCTACCGCAAGGAGGCGACCGGCGGGTTGGACGACACCCAGCTGCGCACCCTGGCGGAGCGGCTGGAATATCTGCGCGAGCTGGAAAAACGGCGGGCGGCGATCCTTGAGTCGATCAAGGGGCAGGACAAGCTGACCGATGATCTGGCGGCCTCGATCGCCAAGGCGGAGACCAAGGCGCAGCTGGAGGATATCTATCTGCCCTACAAGCCCAAGCGGCGCACCAAGGCGATGATCGCCAAGGAAAACGGGCTGGAGCCGCTGACGGATGCCATCCTGGCGGACCGCAGCGCCGATCCGGAGAAACTGGCGGAAGGGTATATTACCGAGGCCGTCGCCACAGTGAAGGACGCGCTGAACGGAGCGCGCGATATCCTGACCGAGCGGCTGACCGAAAACGCCGCCCTGCTAGGCCGGCTGCGGGAGTTCCTGCAACGGGAGGCAGTGCTGACCGCCAAGGTCGTCGAGGGCAAGGAGCAGGAGGGCGCCAAGTTCTCCGACTACTTCGCGCATTCCGAGCGCTGGGCGGATGTGCCCTCGCACCGGGCGCTGGCGATGCTGCGCGGCTCCAACGAGGGCGTGCTGACGCTGGACGTCGGACCGGAGCCGGAAGAGGGCGTGGCACGGGCTGAAGGAATGGTCGCGGCGGAGCTGGGCGCGGGCGGCAATGGCCCAGGCGACAAGTGGCTGCGCAAGGTCGCGGGCTGGACCTGGCGGGTGAAGCTGAGCCTCTCGATGATGCTGGAACTGATGGGCGATCTGCGCGGCCGGGCGCAGGAGGACGCCATCCAGGTTTTTGCCCGCAACCTCAAGGATCTGCTGTTTGCAGCTCCGGCCGGTGCGCGGCCGACCCTCGGGCTGGACCCGGGCATCCGCACCGGCGTCAAGGCGGCAGTGGTTGATGCAACCGGGAAACTCGTGGCGACAGAGACGTTGTACCCGTTCCAGCCAAAGAACGATCTGCGCGGGGCGCAAGTGTCGATTGTGAAACTGATCGCCGAACACGGGGTGGAGCTGATCGCCATCGGCAACGGCACCGCCAGCCGCGAGACCGAACGGATGGTGGCCGAAGTGCTGAAACATCTGCCTGCCAAGATCAAGGCGCCGACCAAGGTGGTGGTGTCTGAGGCCGGCGCCTCGGTCTATTCCGCGTCCGAGCTGGCAGCGCGGGAGTTCCCGGATCTGGATGTGAGCTTGCGCGGGGCGGTGTCGATTGCCCGGCGCCTGCAGGATCCGCTGGCGGAGCTGGTGAAGATCGAACCCAAGAGCATCGGCGTCGGCCAGTACCAGCATGATGTGGACCAGCATAAGCTGTCGAAATCGCTGGAGGCGGTGATCGAGGATGTGGTGAACGCTGTTGGCGTCGACCTCAACATGGCCTCAGCGCCGCTGCTGAGCCATGTCTCGGGCCTCGGCCCCGGCCTGGCAGAGGCGATTGTGGCGCACCGCGACATGAACGGCGCATTCAGCTCGCGCAAGGAACTGCTGAAGGTGGCGCGGCTTGGCCCCAAGGCGTTTGAGCAGTGTGCGGGCTTCCTGCGCATCCGCGACGGCAAGGAGCCGCTGGATGCCTCGTCAGTTCACCCCGAAAGCTATGATGTGGCACGCAAGATCGTGGCTGCCTGCGGCCGCGATATCCGGCAGATCATGGGCGATGGCGCGGCGCTGAAGTCCCTGCGGGCGGAGGATTTTGTCGGCGGGGACGTCGGCCTGCCCACCGTGCGCGACATCTTCCAGGAACTCGAAAAGCCAGGCCGCGATCCGCGTCCGTCCTTCGTGACCGCGTCCTTCAAGGACGGGGTGGAGGAAATCACCGACCTGAAGCCCGGCATGGTGCTGGAGGGCACGGTGACAAACGTTGCGGCCTTTGGCGCGTTCGTCGATATCGGCGTGCATCAGGACGGGCTGGTGCATGTCAGCCAGCTGGCCGACCGGTTCGTGAAGGACCCGCACGAGGTGGTGAAGACGGGCCAAGTGGTCAAGGTCACCGTCACCGAGGTGGACGTGCCGCGCAAGCGGATCGGGCTGACCATGAAAAAGGACGGCGGCGCCTCAGCCAAGGAGGAGCGCAATGCACGCGGGCCCACCAAGGGAACAGGACCGCGCCGCGGTGGCAAGCCGGGCGGGTATCAGGGCGGCGGCAAGGGCAGGGCGTCTGCCGCGCCGAAAGGCGGCCAGAGCCGTGATCAGGGCACTGGCGCGCTGGGCGCTGCCTTGATGGACGCCTTCAAGAAGAAATGAGGAAACGGGGCTTTGGCCCCGTTTTTCAACGATTGCGGGCAGTCACGCGGGGCTGAATTCCAGCCCTCTTTCGGTAAAGGCCACCTTCTGGCCGCCTTCGATCTCCTCGCGGAACTGGCTTGCGATGGCCTGCAGCGCACCGGCATGGCCGCTGGCGGCAAACCGGCTGACGGAGCGGATGCGGGCGCTGTTGTCGAAGCCTTCGGCGGCATGGGCCCAGATCAGCGGGTGCAGCTCTTTCAGGTGGTCCCGGATCAGCCAGGCCGCGGCCTGTGCAATCTTCAGCCGCGGCGCGTCGGCCTGCAGGTCGCGCCCCAGCCCGTTGGGCAGGGCAACGGTGCAATAGGCGGCCAGCAGGTTTATCATCTCCTGCGAGGCATCGGCCTGCACGATATCGCGCAGCCCGTCGAGGAAGAAACGGGTATCGACGCGGGCGCAGGCCTGATCGTCGATGGTGATGGCATCGAAATAGACCCAGGCGTAGCCGCCCGCGCCCCAGGTGGCCTCGGTGCGCGCGGCGGTGCGGCGGGCCTCCAGCTCCAGCGCGGCGTAGGAGCCGGAGCTGCGCGGCAGCATGTAGGTGCCGAGCGCGCGCATGTGGCGGTGGTTGGCCGGGGCCAGATCAATCAGCGCGCTGTAAGCGTCCGCCACCTGCATGGTTGCGGCGCTGCGGCCGGCATAGAGCGCGCATTGCGCGGCTTGCAGGAACGGGCTGTCCTTGCTGGCCTGCGCGATCGGGCCCAGCAGCGCAGCAGCACGGTCGAAATGGGCTGCGCAGCGGCGGCGGGCCGGCTGCTGCGGCGCATCCCCGCCCTCAGCGCCGCGCCAGGCCCAGCCGATGTCGATATGGGCCAGCGCCACCAGGGCAGTCAGATAGGGGTCGCGGCGGTTCTCTGCCCGCAAGGCCTCGAACGCCATCAGGCCGCGGATCAGGGCGCGGCTGCCGGCATCGCCGTTTTCGGCCAGCGCGTGCTCGGTTGCGGTCACCACGTCGGCGCGGGCGCCATAGGCGACGAGATCGGCCAGCGGCAGGCCGCAGCGGGCGGCGGCGCGGCTTTCGTCGGCCTCGCGGATCTGCTGCGACAGCTTCTCCCAAAGCTCCTGGCGGGCCAGGAACTGGCCCCGGTCCTGGGCTTCGATGCAGGCCGGGTCGCCTTCTGCGCTGCAGACCGGGATCGACAGGCTGTCTTCCAGGCGGCGGGGCAGAAGCTGTTCGGCAGGGGCCGGAGAAGGGGCGGGGGCCTGGCGTGCGGCTGGCCGGGACCGGCTGGAAACAAGACCTGAAATCCGGGTCAGAAGATCCCGTGCCTGTCGAGACTGTGTGAGCATTTGTGCTTCCTGATGAGTGGCAGCTTATCGTTGTTCACAGTCTCGTCAGGCAATGGGGCGCAAAGATGGCGGCAGTGGGGAAGTTCATGCGCGGCGGCGGATATTTGCGCAGTTTCGCAGACAATCCGAAATGGATTTGCCGGGCTTTTAACGAAGGGCGCCAGAATGCCGTGAAGAAGGGTGTCAAAATGCCGTGAAATGGTGGCGTTCGGTGCGGATTCCGCGCCGCTGAAACTCCGCATCTATTTCCTGGTGCGGCGGCGTGGCCTCTTGCGGCAGGCGGATGCGTTTGCCGCTCTTCAGGATCAGTGTGGCGCGGACCGAGAAATCCCAGCGGGTGTCAAAGCGTACCCTGTCTATCTCGCCAAGCTCTGCCGCGCCATTCAGCCCGCCGCTGAACCATTCGATCCGGCTGGCGGAAATTCTGAGGCCCGACAAGGGGTTGCGGATCAGGTCCAAAAGCGCCGGGATCACCGGCAGGGTCAGCAGGATTACCAGCCACAGGGCCGCATCCAGCACCCGCCACAGCACCAGAAGCGCCAGCAGCCAGCCGCATGTCGCCAGAATGGCCGCGGGGGAGCGGCCCCGGCGGGAAAAGCTGTAGTCCTCCGCCGGGGGGCATGTTTCAGGCGTTTCAGGCATCCAGGATCCGGGTCACCATTTCATTGGTGTCGCGGCTGAGGCCCTCTGTCCCGGCAATCCGGCTGAGCTGGGCGCGGATCAGCGACTGGCGGCCCGCGTCATAGCGCTTCCAGGTCTGGAAGGCGGCGCACATGCGGGCGGTGGTCTGCGGATTCAGGCTGTCCAGTGCTATCAGGTTTTCGGCCAGAAGCTGATAGCCCTCGCCGCTGGCATGGTGGAAGCCCGCGTGATTGCCCGCCAGCGCGCCGAAGACCGCGCGGAAGCGGTTGGGGTTCTTCATGTCGAACAGAGGGTGTTTGGTAAGAGCGGCGGCGGTTGCAGCCGTCTTCTCCGGTGCGGCGCAGGCGATTTGCAGGGCAAACCACTTGTCCATCACCAGCCGGTCGTCCTGCCACTGATCGAAGAACGCCTGGCTTTGCACCTCGCCTTTCTCGGCCTTCATCAGGGCGCCAAGAGCGGCATACTGCTGGGTCATGTTGTCGGCAGAGGCATACTGGCGCGCGGCCTGTTCGCCGCCGTCCAGCCGGGTCAGCAAAGACAGGATACGGCCGTTGAGAGCGCGTTTGCCGGCGCTTTCGGCATCCGGGGCATAGGGGCCTTCGACCGTGGTTGCGGCATACAGCCGGGGCAGGCTGGTTTCCAGCTGCTGCGCCAGGGTCTGGGTAAAGGTCTCAGCGGCGTCGTAGATTTTCTGCGGATCGGGGGTATAGCCGCGCTCATGCAGGGTCTGGGCGATGTCGGCCTGGCTGGGCGGCGACAGCACCAGGGCGCGGAAGGCCGGATCCTGTTCGTCGTCGCGCACCAGTTTTTCCAGCGCGTCCAGATAGGCCGCATCGGGTGCGGCCCCGTCCAGCACCATGGCGACGCGGGTTTCCTTGGCCAGCGCATTGCCGGCTTCCCAGCGGTTGAACGGGTCGGTGTCGTGGGCCAGCAAAAAGGCGCGCTCGGCGTTGGTGGTCTCGCGCTCCAGGATCACCGGGGCGGAGAACTCGCGCAGGATGGAAGGAACCGGCTTGGAGGCGAGGCCGTCGAAGGTGAAGCTCTGCTTGGCGTCGGTCAGTTCCAGCACTTGCGTGCCGCGCACTTCGTCGCCGTTGGGGGACAACAGGCCCACCGCCATCGGAATGACCCGTGGCGCCTTGTCGGGCTGGCCCGGCGTCGGCGGCGTCGATTGCTCAAACGTCAAGGTATAGGTGCCGTCGGCGTAATCTTCCGAGACCTTGACCCGCGGGGTGCCCGCCTGGCTGTACCACAGCTTGAACTGGCTGAGGTCGCGCCCGGTGGCATCCTCGAACACTTTCAGCCAGTCCTCGATGGTGCAGGCCTGGCCGTCGTGGCGCTCGAAATAGAGTTGCAGCGCCTTGTAGTAGTTGTCATCGCCCACCAGCCGCTTGAGCATGCCGATGACCTCGGCCCCCTTTTCATAGACGGTGGCGGTGTAGAAGTTGTTGATTTCCTGGAAGGCTTCGGGCCGCGGCGGATGGGCGAGGGGGCCGTTGTCCTCCGGGAACTGGCGGGCGCGCAGCGTAATCACATCGTCGATCCGCTTCACCGGCTCCGAGCGCATGTCGGCGGTGAACTGGGCGTCGCGAAAGACCGTCAGCCCTTCCTTCAGGCACAGCTGGAACCAGTCGCGGCAGGTGATGCGGTTGCCGGTCCAGTTGTGGAAATACTCATGCGCGATGATCGCCTCGATGCGTTCGAAATTGGCATCCGTGGAGGTTTCGGGCGAGGCCAGAACGCAGGAGGAGTTGAAGATGTTCAGCCCCTTGTTCTCCATCGCGCCCATGTTGAAGTCGTCCACGGCGACGATGTTGAACAGTTCCAGGTCGTATTCGAGGCCGTAAACGTCCTCGTCCCATTTCATCGACTTCTTCAGCGTCTCCATGCCAAAGGCGCATTTGCCCTCATCACCCGGACGGACCCAGATGTTCAGCTCAACCTCCTTACCGGATTTGGTGGTGAAGGAACCGGGGTGGTTCACCAGGTCGCCCGCCACCAGCGCAAACAGATAGGCCGGTTTCGGCCAGGGATCATGCCATTCGGCCCAGCCTTCGCCCTGGCCCATCGGGTTGCCGTTTGACAGCATCACCGGCTCGTCGCCCTCGATCCGCACGGTGAAGGTGGACATCACGTCGGGACGGTCGGGGTAATAGGTGATCTTGCGGAAGCCCTCGGCCTCGCACTGGGTGCAATACATGCGGTTGGACATATAGAGCCCCTCCAGCGCGGTATTGCCGGCCGGGTTGATCTCCACCTCGGCTTCCCAGGTGAATGGGGCGCTGGGCACCTCGCACTTGAGACCGCCGTCGGCCAGCTCCGGTGTCACTTCCTGGCCGTCGAGTTTGGCGGAAATCAGTTTCAGCTCTTCGCCGTGCAGGAAGAACGTCTTGTCCGCCGCGTCCGGCTTGGGGGCAAAGCGGATCTTGCTCAGGACGCGGGTGGTTTCCGGTGCCAGGCGGAAGGTCAGGTGAACGCTTTCGACGTCATATCCGAAGGGCGTGTAGTCTTTCAGGTAGAAGGTCTGGGGCGTATCTTTGGCCATTCTCGTTCTCCTCTGCACTGCTTCTTTTCAGGTGTAGAGGATAGGGGCGGGACTGCAAGCGCTGTTGATGCAGTAATTCTAACGATCATCAAAGATGCCAGTCACGTTTTCGACTGGGACAAATCCGATTCCACCATCGCTTTTCGGGACGCGGCTGTCATTCGCGTGGTCCCTGTGGTCTCCCAGTACAAAGAGATGGCCTGGAGGGACAGTGTATGTACGGGTGTTGTCCAAGTTCCCATAGCCGAGATCTAGTACCTCGTAAGAGCGGCCGTTTGGCAACGTTTCTACATAGCGGCCTACCGGACATTTCCCCCCTTTAATAAGGGATGCGTCCTCGCAACGATGGTTTGGATTGGCTTGGATGTCGCGTATTAGTGGCACCGTCGGCACTTGGGGCAGCTCGCGGCCGTTCAAGATAACTTTCCCGGCGGTAATTCGGACTGTGTTGCCTTCTGTGGCGACAACCCGGAATACCCCTGAAGTGTTCGCTTTAGTCGGGTGTTTGAAGACGATTACATCGCCGGGTGCAGGTGGTTCCTTGACAGGATCGATAAAGCGCGACACGGCACAAACGCCACTGTCCAGAGTTGGAGCCATTGCTTCGCCCGTTATCCTCCACATGTGGTGATTGCCAAAGAGACAAAGCGCGCAGATGCATTCGTTTGCGGCAGCTTTTATGGGTAATAGCTGCAGTACAGCTAGGAGTATTGGGAGTTTTAGTTTCATCACAATGGAGGGCTTTCAAATCTGGTTTCGGAAAATTCCGTGATTGTATCCAATTGGTACCTTTGAGGGACTTTCTTGAAAATCAAGAAATTGAGTTCGGTTTCACCGATGGGGTGTTTTGTTGCTGACTGGAAACTTCTGCCCTAGTTAGATGTCAGCATACAGTGGTGTACCGCCGGAAGGAGCAAGTCATGAGCCGGGTCGAGAAACAGGGAATTCAGGTGGCGCCGGAGCTGGCGGAGTTCATCGAGAAACAGGCGCTGCCGGGCACCGGAATCGAGGCCGAGGCGTTCTGGAAAGGCCTGGCGGAGCTGGTGAACAGCTTCGGCCCGGAAAACCGCGCGCTGCTGGCGAAACGCGAGGAAATCCAGGCCAGGATCGACGCCTGGCATATCGCCAACCGGGACAAGCCGCATGATCACGAGGCCTACAAGGCGTTTCTGGCCGACATCGGCTACCTGCTGCCGGAGGGCGGCGATTTCGAGATCGAAACGCAGAACGTGGACCCTGAGATTGCCAAGGTTCCGGGGCCGCAGCTGGTGGTTCCGATCACCAATGCCCGCTATGCGCTGAACGCGGCCAATGCGCGCTGGGGCAGCCTGTATGACGGGTTCTACGGCACCGATGCGATGGGAACCCCGGCGCCCAAGGGCGGCTATGACAAGGGCCGCGGCGCGCGGGTTGTGGCGCGGGCGCGGGTGTTCCTGGATGAGGCGTTCCCGATCAATGGCGCCAGCCACGCGGACGTGCGCCGCTATCACGTGCAGGACGGCCAGCTGCTGATCGACGACCTGCCGCTGGCGCAGCCGGAGAAATTCGCAGGCTACCGCGGCAACCCCAAGGCGCCGGAATCCGTGCTGCTGCGCAACAACGGGCTGCATGTGGAACTGGTGTTCGACCGCGCCCATGCTATCGGCGCCCGCGACCAGGCGGGGCTGGCCGATGTGCGGCTGGAAAGCGCGATGTCGGCGATCATGGACTGCGAGGATTCGGTCGCCTGCGTCGATGCCGAGGACAAGGTACAGGCCTATTCCAACTGGCTGGGCCTGATGAAGGGCGATCTGGAGGCAGAGCTGGAGAAGGGCGGCAAGACCATCACCCGCCGCCTGAACCCGGACTTCGGCTATACCGCGCCGGACGGCTCGGCCATGTCCGTCAAGGGCCGCGCCCTGTTGTGGGTGCGCAATGTCGGCCACCTGATGACCAATCCGGCAGTACTGGATAAGGACGGAAACGAGGCATACGAGGGCCTGCTGGATGCGCTGATCACCGTGATGATCGCCAAGCACGACCTGAAGCGCGAGGGCGGCAACTCTGCCCACGGCTCTGTCTACGTGGTGAAGCCCAAGATGCACGGGCCGGAAGAGGTCGCCTTTACCGACCGGATCTTCGACAAGGTCGAGGACATCCTGGGCCTGCCGCGCCACACCGTGAAGATCGGCATCATGGATGAGGAGCGCCGCACCTCAGTGAACCTCAAGGAATGCATCCGCGCCGCCAAGCACCGGGTCGCCTTTATCAACACAGGTTTCTTGGACCGCACCGGCGACGAGATCCACACCTCGATGGAGGCCGGGCCGTTCTCCCGCAAGGACTTCATCAAGCGCAAGGGCTGGATTGGCGCCTATGAGAACCTGAACGTCGACATCGGCCTGGAATGCGGCCTCAGCGGCAAGGCGCAGATCGGCAAGGGCATGTGGGCAATGCCGGACATGATGGCGGCGATGCTGGAGCAGAAGATCGAGCATCCGAAATCCGGCGCCAACTGCGCCTGGGTGCCGAGCCCGACCGCTGCGACCCTGCACGCGCTGCATTACCACAAGGTGGATGTGCTGGCGGTGCAGGCCAAGCTGAAAGAGGGCGGCCGCCGCGCTCATGTGGATGGCATCCTGGAAATCCCGCTGGCGACCTACCGCAAGTGGACCTCGCGCCAGATTGCCCGCGAAGTGGACAACAACGCGCAAGGCATCCTCGGCTATGTGGTGCGCTGGATCGATCAGGGCGTCGGCTGCTCCAAGGTGCCGGACATCAACGACGTCGGCCTGATGGAGGACCGCGCCACCTGCCGGATTTCGGCGCAGCACATCGCCAATTGGCTGCACCATGGCGTCGTCTCGGAAGAGGAGGTGATGGGCTCTTTGCGCAAGATGGCCAAAGTGGTGGATGAGCAGAACCGCGGCGACAACACCTACCGCGCGATGGCGCCGGGCTATGACACCATCGCCTTCAAGGCGGCCTGCGACCTGGTGTTCAAGGGGCGGGTGCAGCCCTCCGGCTACACCGAGCCGGTGCTGCATGCCCGCCGGCTGGAGCTGAAGGCCCAGGAAGCCGCCAGCTGACCGCGGCAAACTGACCGGATGAAACAGTTTCCCCGCAAACAGGGGTAGTCAAAGGGGGCCTTTTGGCCTCCTTTTCTGTTCCGTAACGTCAGGAGAGGAGGCTGAACCCATGGCTGCGATTTCACTGGAACAGGCGCGCACCATTATCCGCGTGGCGCTGGAGAAAGGGCGGGAGCTGAACCTGAAGCCGCTGTCCGCAGTAGTGCTGGATGCCGGCGGCCATGTGCAGGCGTTTGAGCGCGAAGACGGCGCCGCGCCGGGCCGGTTTGCGATTGCCCACGGCAAGGCCTACGGCTCGGTGATGCTGGGCATGGCTGGCAGCGCCCAGATGGCGCGGGCAGAGGCGCAGGCCTATTTCATGGCCGCAGTGAACGGCGTTTACGGCGGCCAGGTGGTGCCGGTGCCGGGCGGCGTGCTGGTGCGCGGCGCGGACGGCGCGGTGATCGGCGCGGTTGGCGTGACCGGCGACACCTCGGACAACGACGCCATTGCGGCTGTGGCGGGCATCGAAGCCGCGGGCCTCAAGGGCGAAATCTGAGCCTCAAGTGCGTGCGTGAACAGAGCGTTGCGCCATCACTGCGGTTGAACCCGTGCCCTGGCAGGGCTAGATTTTCTGCCAGGAAACGGAGACATGCGGAATATGGCACGACCCAAGGTTGGCATTATCGGCAATTCTTATCTGCTGAACGATCAGTACCCCGTGCATGCGGGCGGGACGATGAATTCCGAGGCGATTGCCGAGGTGGCGGGCTGCATGCCGCTGATGATCCCTTCGGACCCGCGGTTCGTGACTGTCGAGGAGCTGCTGAATACCTTCGACGGCTTCCTGCTGACCGGCGGGCGGCCCAATGTGCATCCCAATGAGTACGGCGAGGCCGAGACCGATGCACATGGCGCCTTTGACCGGGCGCGTGATGCGATCACCCTGCCGCTGATCCGCGCCTGCGTCGAGCGCGGCCAGCCGTTCCTGGGTATCTGCCGCGGCTTTCAGGAGGTGAACGTGGCAATGGGCGGAACCCTGCACCCGGAAATCCGCGACCTGCCGGGGCGGATGAACCACCGGATGCCGCCGGACGGCACGCTGGAGGAAAAATTCGCCCTGCGCCACACGGTCAAGTTCAACTCCGGCGGGGTGTTCCACCGCCTGTTCGGCGCTGAGGAAGTGATGACCAACACGCTGCACGGCCAGGGCATCAAGCGCCCGGGTGCGCGGGTTGTCATTGACGGCCACGCGCCGGATGGCACGCCGGAAGCGGTCTATATCAAGGATGCGCCGGGCTTTACCCTGTCGGTGCAATGGCACCCGGAGTGGGAGGCGGCAGCGGACCCGGTGTCCCGCCCGCTGTTTGAGGCTTTCGGGGCGGCGGTGCGGAGATGGGCGGACGCCGGGGCGCAGACCGGTCTGCAAAAATCTGCATAGAAGATTTTCGCGGCACCTGAGGAGGGAGGCGGCCCGCCTGGCGGGGCAGGCCGTATTTTGGTTCAGATCAGCAGATCAAAGTCATGCATCAGCGGCAGCCGCCGGGCGCGTTTGCCGGTGAGGTCGAACAGAGCGTTGGCCAGCGCCGGGGCCGCGGGCGGGGTGCCGGGCTCGCCTGCGCCGCTGATATGCGATTGCTCTTCCAGAATACGGACCTCCACCTCGGGCATCGTGTGCATGCGGATGGCGTCGTAATCGGGGAAGTTCCCTTGCTCCGCCGCCCCTTCGGCAAAGGTGATCTCGCCGAACATCGCTGCTGACAGCCCATAGGCCATGCCGCCGAACATCTGTGCTTCCAGGTTCCGCGGATCCAGCGCAACGCCCAGGTCGGCGGCGATCCAGGCCTTCCTGAGGCGGATCAGCCCGTCTTCCTCTGCCACCTCGATCACCTGCGCCACCGGGGTGCCGAAGCTGTAGGTCATGGCAACGCCCCGGCCCACGCCGTCAGCCGTCTTGCCGGTCCAGCCGGACATCTCCTTGACCGCTTCCAGAACCTTGGCCGCGGGCGCCCATTCCCGGCGGGTGAGGGCCAGGCGGAATTCCAGCGGGTCGGCACCGGCCGCATGGGCCATCTCGTCCATGAAGCTTTCCATAAAGAAGCCGTTGAAGGACGCCCCGACAGACCGCCAGGCGCCGATCGGGACCTGCAGCTCCGCGGCGTGGCCGCGGATGCGGTAGTTGGGGATGCCGTAGGGCTGGTTGAAGGCGCCGTCGACAAGTGTTGTGTCTGGGCCTGCGGGAGTCATACCGAACCAGCGGCTCATCAGCTGCGGGGTCAGCGCCTGGCTGGCGATCTGTCCATCCAGCAGAACCGCGCTGCCGTCCTTCACCGCGCCCCGCATCCGGGCCATGGCGCCGGGGCGGTAGAAGTCATGGGTCATGTCCTCTTCCCGGCTCCAGGTGAGCTGCACCGGAGTGCCCCGCATCTGCCGCGCCAGCTTGGCGGCATAGACCGAGAAGTCCAACTCGCCGCGCCGCCCGAAGCCGCCGCCCATCATCGGGGTGTTCACCTCGACCTTTTCGGGGTCGATCCCCAACGCATCGGCGCAGTGGTTGCGGGTGAGAAGCGGCCCCTGATTGCCGCTCCAGAGCTGCAGTTTGCTGCCGTCGTAGAGCGCGGTGGCGTTCAGTGGCTCCATCGTCGCGTGGGCAAGGAAGGGCACCTCGTATTCGGCGGAGACTTCCTGCGCCCCTTGGGGAAGTGCAGAGACATCGCCATCGTCGCGCAGGGTGGAGTTCGGCTCAGCGTCAAAGGCAGCGCGGATGGCGTCCTGGATTTCCGCTTGCGTGCCCGGAATGGGGGCAGGCCCCCAGTCTGCGGCGACCGCCTCGGCGGCCTGGATGGCGAGCCATGTGTTGTTTGCAACCACTGCAAAGGCGTTGCCCAGGTCCACCACTTGTTCGACGCCCGGCATCTGCAGCGCTTCGCTGGCATCAAAGCCGTTCATGGCGCCGCCAAGGTGGGGGTTCGCCTTGAGGGCCGCAAACTTCATCCCCGGCAGGCGGACGTCGATGCCGAATTTTGCGGTGCCGGTGGCCTTGCCGGGCATGTCCACACGCGGCTGCGCCTTGCCCAGCAGCTTCCATTCGCTGCGGTGGCGCAGCTGGGCCTCGACCGGTTCCAGCCCGGCGGCCTCAGCAGCCAGCTCGGTATAGGCAATCTCGATGTTGCCGGGAGCAATCACCTTGCCGTCCCTGGTGGACAGCTGGCTGCTGGCAATGCCCAGCCTGTCGGCCGCGGCAAGCTTCAGCGTTTCCCGGGCAGAGGCGCCCGCGGCCCGCATCCGCTCATACCCGTCCTTCATCGAGGAGGAGCCGCCCGTCACCTGCATGTCCATCAGCTTGCCCGCATGGCCAAGCGCCTCGCCCAGCGAATGCAAAAACCGCGATTTGTCGTAGCCTTTGGAGGGAATCACCTCTCCCAGCAGGGCCGCGTTGTAATAGGCGGTGGCGGCCGGGCCGTGGATGACCTCAACCTGGGCCAAAGTCACGTCCAGCTCTTCGGCAATCAAGGCGGCCCAGGTGGTGTGCACGCCCTGGCCCATCTCGGCGCGCGGGGCGATCAGGGTGATCTTTTCGCCAGAGATCATCACAAACGGGTTGAAGGCGGCTTCGCCTTCCGCCGGCTTCAGCGGGTTCGGGGCAGGGCGGCTGACGTAATAGGCGCCGAAGGCAACGCCGCCGACAATGGCGGCAGAGCCGATCAGGAAGCTGCGGCGGGCGATTTTCTTGAAACTGGCCATCGGTTACGCCTCCTGCATCTTCTGGGCGGCGGAATGGATGGCCGCGCGGATGCGCGGGTAGGTGCCGCAGCGGCACAGGTTGCCCTGCATCGCCTCGTCAATCTCCGCGTCCGAGGGTGCCGGGTTCGCCGCCAGCAGGCTCGCCGCCTGCATGATCTGGCCGGACTGGCAATAGCCGCATTGGGCCACCTGATGCTCCACCCAGGCCTGCTGGATCGCCGCCATCGCGTCCGGCGTGCCGAGCCCCTCGATCGTGGTCACTTCGCCCCAAACGTCGGACAGCGCCACCTGGCAGGAGCGCACCGCCTCGCCGTCGATATGGACGGTGCAGGCGCCGCAGGCGGCCACGCCGCAGCCGAACTTGGTGCCGGTGAGGCCAACCTCATCCCGCAAAACCCAGAGGAGGGGCACATCATCAGGCAGATTGACCTGATGGGTTTTTCCATTGACGCGCAGGTCTGTTGGCATGGCGGGGCTCCCTTGCTGTGCTGCTGACAAAAATAACGAGTTTTGTCAGGGTGTCAATTGACATTTTTTACAAACAATGTCAGAAGCGGAAATATGAACATGGCAGGCATTGATCCGAAACAGCAGGCAATCCTTGAGGCCGCCTGGATGGCGTTCTCAACTTACGGATTCCGCAAGACCTCGATGGATGACATCGCCAAGGGCGCGGGCATGTCGCGGCCTGCGCTGTATCTGCATTTCAAGAACAAGGAAGCGATCTTCCGGGCGCTGGTTGCCGCCTATTACGGCGCAGCGGCTGCCGGGGTGCGGGCGGCGCTGGCGGAACCGGGGCCGCTGCCGGAGCGGCTGCTGGCGGCCTTCCAGGGCCAGGCCGGGGAGGGCGTGCAAATGATGATGTCCTCGCCGCACGGGATGGAGCTGTTCGAGATCACCAAAAGCGTAGCGGGCGAAGTGATCGCCGAGGGCGAGGCCGCCCTGAGCGGGATCTACGCGGAGTGGCTGCAGCAGCAGGCTGCGGCCGGGCGGGCGGTGCTGAGCGGCGATGCCGCGGTGATTGCGCGGACCCTCTGTGCCTCATTGAAGGGGATCAAGCAGACTGCCGCAGATTACGAGGCTTACCAGGACGGGGTGCGCCAGCTGGCTGCCCTGGCCGGGGCAGGGCTGACGCCGCGGTGATGCGGGCCGGAAAACCCAGCCCGCAAGTGTTTCAGAGCTCGGTGCGCAGGTGCCACAGCTCTGGGAACAGTTCCACTTCCAGCATCCGTTTCAGATAGCTGACGCCGCCGGTGCCGCCGGTGCCGCGCTTGAAGCCGATCACCCGCTCCACCGTGGTCACATGATTGAAGCGCCAGCGGCGGAAATAGTCCTCGAAATCCACCAGCTTTTCCGCCAGCTCATACAGTTCCCAGTGGGCCTCGGTGTCGCGGTAGACCTCGGTCCAGGCGGCCTGCACCGCCTCATGCGGCTGATAGGCTTCAGAGACGTCCCGGTTCAGCACTTCTTCCGGCAAAGCAAAGCTCTGTGCCAGCGCCTTCAGCGCCACATCATAAAGCGACGGCTGCGCCAGTTCCGCCTCCAGCAGCGCCAGAATGTCCGGACGGTGCGAGTGCGGCCGCAGCATCGCCTTGTTGCGGTTGCCCAGCATGAATTCGATTTGCCGGTACTGGTGCGACTGGAAGCCGGAGCTTTGGCCCAGCTCATCGCGGAAGGCGGTGTAGTCCGAGGGCGTCATGGTGCGCAGAACGTCCCAGGCGGAATTCAGCTGCTCAAAGATGCGCGCCACCCGCGCCAACATCTTGAACGCCTGCCGCGCCTGGCCGCCAAGTAGCCTTTCGCGGGCGGCGCTCAACTCGTGAATGGCCAGCCGCATCCACAGTTCAGAGGTCTGGTGCTGAATGATGAACAGCATCTCGTCATGGGTATTGGTCCATGTCTTCTGCGCGTTCAGCAGCATGTCGAGCGACAGGTAATCGCCATAGGACATGCGCCCGTCAAAGGACATCTGGGCGCCGTCGTCGGCGGGATCGTAGGGGTGTGTCATCACATCATTCCTTTTCCTAAATTCAGTATATGTCAGGGAAAGGAATGCGTCCTCCGGTTCAGGGTGCCGCATTGGGCCAGGCGGCGCCACAGCGCGACCCAGCCCGCCGGCCGGCAAAGCGGCAGATGGTATGAGCGGGTGCGGCGCATCAGGTGACCGCGTGGCGGACCATGTATTCCGGCAGGTCCCAAAGGGCATTGGTCATCACATCGGTGATGATCTCTGCCGCCGCGCGCACGTCGCCCTCGTCGATATACAGCGGGGTAAAGCCGAAGCGCATGATGTCGGGCGCGCGGAAGTCGCCGATCACACCGCGGGCAATCAGCGCCTGCATCGCGGCATAGCCTTCGTCGAATTTGAACGACACCTGGCTGCCGCGGAACGCCGGGTCGCGGGGCGAGGCGAGTTCCAGCTGCGGGCAATTCGCTTCCACCTCGGCGATAAACAGATCGCAGAGCGCGATGGACTTTGCGCGCACGGTGTCCATATCCGCCATGTCCCAGATATCCATCGCCGCCTCCAGCGCGGTCAGCTGCAGGATCGGCGGGGTGCCGACGCGCATCCGGTCGATGCCCTGGCCCGGGCGGTAGTCGAGATCAAAGGCGAAGGGTGCCTCATGCCCCAGCCAGCCGGACAGGGCCGGGCGGGCGGTCTCCGCGTGGCGCGGCGAGACATAGATGAAGGCCGGCGCGCCGGGGCCGCCATTCAGGTACTTGTAGGTGCAGCCAACAGCGAAATCGGCCTTGCACCCGGCCAGATCCACTGGAATGGCGCCCGCTGAATGGGCCAGGTCCCAGACCGTCAGCACGCCATGGGCGTGGGCCTTTTCGGTCAGCGCCTTCATGTCGTGCTTGCGGCCGGTGCGGTAGTCCACCTCGGTGATCATCAGCACCGCGATCTCATCGGTGATGGCGTCCGCCACTGCCTCCGGGTCCACGACGCGCAACTCATAGTCCGGCCCCAGCGATTTCAGCAGCCCGCTGGCCATGTACAGGTCAGTGGGGAAATTGCCGTTGTCCGACAGCACCACTTTGCGGCCCGGGTTCAGCTCCAGCGCCGAGGCAACCGCCTGGTAGACCTTGATCGACAGCGTGTCGCCCATCACCACATGGCCCGGCTCCGCCCCGATCAGCCGCCCGATCCGGTCTCCCAGCGCCTTGGGCTTGTCCATCCAGCCGGCCTTGTTCCAGCCGGTGATCAGCATTTGCCCCCATTCGTCCTGCATCATCGACCCGACACGTTCGCTGGCGGCGCGGGGCAGGGGGCCCAGCGAGTTGCCGTCCAGATAGATCACGCCTTCGGGCAGGTCGAACATCGCCTTGGTTGCGGCAAAATCGGTCATGGGGGGCCTCACGTCGATTGGATATTTCAAGCTTAAAGCTTTTAGCGTTTGCTACCGCATCCGGGCCGCTCTGTCCAGTGCCTAGCCGCTGGCTGGCCGGGGATCCGGTATCCCGAACTCGGCGCGCTTCTTCTTCGAAAGCTTCGCAGTGACCATCTGATAGGACAGGGTGATCTGTTCTTTCAGCTCCGCATCCGTCAGGCCGTCGACATCAAACTGCTGCAGCCATTTCATGCCCCGCGAGGCCAGATAAGGCGCCGGGCGGACCCCTGGGCGCTCTTGCAGAACCTCATAGGCAATCTCGCCTGCCTTAAAAGTGAAGGCGTCCCTGCCATCGGCCCAGCCGCAGACGGCAAACAGCTTGCCGCCCGCCTTCCAAACGTCAGAATTGCCCCACTGCACCACATGCTCCGCCGCCGGGAAAGTGGCGCAGAATGCGTTGAACCCCTCCCGGTCCATCACATCTGCCCGCCCGAGATTTCGATGCACTGGCCGTTCACCGACCCGGACCCCGGACCGCAGAGCCACAGGGCAGCCGCGGCCACTTCCTCCGGTTCGATCAGACGCTTGTGCCGGTTGGCGTTGACCATCACGTCCAGTGCCTCCACCGCACTCATCCCCGAACGCTGCGAGATCGAAGTGATATTGCGTTCCACAATCGGCGTGTCCACGTATCCGGGGCACAGCGCGTTGAAAGTGAACGGCGTGCCCAGGTAATCCTCGCTCAGCGCCCGCGTGAGCCCGATCAGCCCGTGTTTGGTGGCCGAATAACAGGCCGCGCCCTTCAGTCCGCGCAGGCCCGCGACAGAGGAGACGGTGATCACCCGCCCCCAGTCGGTCTGCCGCATCGATTTGAAGCTTTCGCGGATGGTCAGAAACGCGCCGTCCAGATTGGTTGCCATCATGTTGCGCCAGAAGTCCATCGAGGTCTTGTGCAGCGCCGCACCCTCGGCAACACCGGCATTGGCGACGCAGATCTGGACCGGGCCGCGCGCCGCCACCGCCTCGGCGATCCTGGTCTGAACGTCCTCCTCGCTGCGCACATCCATTGCCAGCGGGTGCAGGCCATCTGTGGCCGCTTCTTCCAGCACTTCCTGCCTGCGGCCGGTGATGGTGACCTGCGCCCCTGCCGCTGCCAATCCCTGGGCGATCGCCAGACCGATCCCCGTGCCGCCGCCAGTCACCAGCGCGTGTTTGCCTTGCAATGCCATGTTGTCCGGCCTCCCTGTTTTGCGCCTTAGCCTATCCGGGCTCAGCCGTGTGGCAACCCCGCCGTGCCGTCACGGCACCGCCATGGTGCGGGAATGCGCGTTTCAGTGGCAGGCGCCCGGCGCGGCACCGGGCCGGCCGGCCGTTCAGTACACAAAGAAATACATAGGCATCCGGACGAAACTATGCAGGATCATGCCGCAAGCGGGAACGGATTCGCCGTTTTCGCGGCATGTGGGGCAAATTGTCCTTTTCTTTCAATCCCGGCCGAACAGGTCTGGACGAGCAGGCCGGATAAGGGAAGGTTGCCCGCGATGCGTGTTGTTTCGGACAGAATACTGCAAGGGGGCAGGGCGTGATGCGGTGGCTGGATGTGCCGCCCCTCTGGCTGGCCGGATTTGTTGCGGCCGCCTGGCTGCAAGCGGCGCATTTTGCCTTCGGGCTATCCTTTGGCGGGGCCTGGGCGGAGTTTCTGGCGGGCATTCTGGTGGGCGGCGGCATTCTTCTGGCATTGCTCGCGATCACCGAGATGCGGCGGCAGCAAACCACGGTCATCCCGCATCAGACACCCAGCCGCCTGGTGCAATCCGGGATCTTCAGCCGAACCCGCAATCCGATCTACCTGGGCGATGTGCTGATACTTGCTGGTTTTGTCCTGTGGTTTGATGCGGTGCTGTCACTGCCGCTGATCCCAGTGTTCCTGTGGGTTCTGGAGAAGCGGTTTGTCATACCCGAAGAAGACCGGATGCGGCGGACCTTCCGGGCGGACTGGGCGCGCTATGAACAGAAGGTGCGCCGCTGGATATGACGTTGGCGCGGCATTGCAGCGTGACTTTGCGGCAACGCAGCAAAATCCTTGCGCAATAATCTTGCGCATAGTAGATGAAATCATTGTGATCCGTACCCAGAGGATGCTGGCACGGGCAGGACGAGGGGGACCGACAAGGTGAAAATAGGGACACCAAAAGAAACATTCCCAGGTGAAAACCGTGTAGCGATGACGCCGGAGTCTGCGGCGCAGCTGCAGAAGCTGGGCTACACTTGCGCGATCGAGACTGGGGCGGGGGCTGCGGCGGGGTTTTCCGATGCGGCTTATGAGGCCGCGGGGGTGGAGATCATCAAGACCCCGGCGGCGCTGTGGAAGGCCTGCGACATC
>NZ_JAJALF010000051.1:0-3965 GCF_020514995.1 Leisingera sp. McT4-56
CCCCGGGTCCGGCCGGGCAATGTGCTCCAGCCGGAGCGGCTCACCTGCTTTGCGGAACACCATGGCACGCATCTTGCGACTCCCGTGGTTCAGCATACCTCAAACCCGCGGCTCCCGGGTTGATCCTGATCACCCGGGGGGGCCGCCGCCGCCGCTACACCCGCAGCCCCCACCAGCTCCTGGCGGTGAAGGCTTCGCGCATCCAGGGGCTGAGGCCGATGCACAGGATTACGATTGAAAACAGGCACCAGACAGCGGGCATCTCGTTCGGGTTGCTGGTCAGCGTCCAGGCCAGCACTGGACCGGTAAAAAAGTGCATCATCACAAACCGCCACGCCCCATAGGCCAGCGGCAGCAGGAACACCGCCGCCATATAGGCCGGAAAGCCGGACTGCAGCCCCAGCGCAGTGTCCAGCGGCACCAGCAGGCCGTTGTAGGGCACATTCCAGGCGATATGCCAAGTCCCCGATACGGTGCACAGAACCTCGGCGCACAGCGGCGCCCCAGCCGCACAGCTGCCCAGTGCAGGCACCGGCAGAAGCTGCAGCAGCATGACCCCCGCCGCCCCGAAGCTGAGGCCCAGCACCCACCGCCTGCAGCGCGCCCGAACGGCGGCCGGCACCAGCTCCAGCGCAAAGGCGTTGATCAGGACGGGCTGAAAGGCGATGTGCAGATAAGACAACAGCGTGACCCCCTTGTTCGCCGCTGCACTGCAGTCATCGGCCGTCAGGTATCCGGCCAGCTGCAGGACCTCCATGGCCGTGAAATAGCCAAGCACTCCCCAGACGGCCAAGGGCTGGCCCTGGCGCCGGCAGACCACCGCTGCGGCCATTCCCGCAACTGCCATCCCGGCAGAGGCTTCTGCGCTCCAGCACATCCGCTAGACGTCTTCGAACGACGCCAGCCGCCGCAGCATCTCGTCCCGTTCCGCCAGCAGGTCCAGCACCAGCGCAATCCCGGCGGCATTGACCCCCAGATCCCGGTTCAGGCGCCGCGCCTTCTTGGCGCGGGCAATGCTGATGCTATGGAACCGCCAGTTCTGGATTGAGGCTCCTTCGGGCTCCAGAACCCCGTGCTCCACCAGTTCGATAACCCAGTTCCTGTCAGCGTGGCAGAACCGGCACAGCTCCTCCAGGGTCAGGCTGACGATGACGGTGCTCTTGGCCTTTGCAGGTTTCATACGTCTATCCTCCGATACCGGCGCGCGGGTTGAATGGCACCTCCCGGGCCATCCGCTCAAAGACCCGGCGCGCCTCCTCTGTCGTCACCTTGGGGTTCACGATCCTGAGCGTTGCGAAGATGTCTCCGGCGGGGGTTCCCGGCAGCCCCTTTCCCTTCAGGCGCAGCTTCTGGCCGCTGCGGGCATTGGCCGGGATGGTCAGCGCGACCTTGCCATCCGGTGTCGGCATCATAATCTTGCCGCCCAAAGCCGCTTCCCAGGGGGCGACCGGCAGGTCGAGATACAGATCCCGGCCAACCGCCCGGTAGACAGGGTGGGGGGCAAAGCTGACTTCCAGGAACAGATCCCCCGGCAGGCCGCCACCGGGCGGCGCCATCCCCTGCCCAGCCAGCCGGATGTGCTGCCCCTCAGTGATCCCCTTGGGAACCTGCACAGTGATGCTGCGCTCCTGCAGCTGGACGGAGCCATCCGTCCCGACCTGCGGCATCCTAAGGGTCAGGACACGCGTGGCACCGCTGTAGGCGTCCGCGATGTCGAGCTGAAGGCGCGCGTGCTGGTCGGCGCTCCGGGTGCCCGCTGCCGCGCCAAAGGGCTGCCCTTGGCGCCGGAACAAGGTTTCAAAGAAATCGCTGAACACCTCTGCGTCTCCGGGGCTGCCGCCGGTGAACTCAAATCCGCCTTCCCATCCCGGCGGCGGCCGGAAGCCGTCCTGCGCGCCGGTTTCCGGTTTGCCCAGCTGGTCGTAGGCCGCGCGGCGTTCCGGGTCTTTCAGCACCTCATAAGCTTCGTTCACATCCTTGAACTTCGCCTCGGCCTCTGCCGTGGCATTGATATCCGGGTGGTACTTACGCGCAAGCTTGCGATAGGCCCGCTTGATCTCTTCCGCCTCTGCTGTCGGAGCAATGCCGAGGATCTTGTAATAGTCCCTGTACTTCATGGCGCAGCTTTCCCTGAACTATTGCCGCAACAGTGTGACACGCCAGGCGGGGATGCGGATTGATCGGGATCATGCCGTCCTCTCTTCGGCGGGGTCCGTTGCAATAACGGCAGAGGGCTGTGTTTGTTGTCAGCTTGTCCTGGACGGTGCGATCGAACACGCGCCCCTTGGTCGTTCTCCGTTCGATGCCTAGGTCCGGCGCTCATCGTGAGTCCGTTCTTCCATCCTATCTGGGCAACCGCCTCGTCATCAGATTATGCCGGCTAGAGCGACACGCACCACAATTACACCATGGTCAACAACCGCCGTCTGCTTGAGCCTATCGGGAACACTCCGCCGCCAGAAGCAAAGGCCGTTTTTTACGCCGCTCTGGAACTCGAGGACATTGCCGCCTAGCAAACTGAAATCAGCCTCCGGCAAAAGCAATGCGGTTCAAGGCGGTTGGAACGATGGCTGCGACTAACGACGTGGCATCCAAATATGGGAACTGGCTAATGGCATCAGCGAGCGACCTGCCGAGGGGGCTACCTCATGCCTGCAGGCCGGTCTATCCCACCCTTGAAAATTTGGGACAGGCACCGGAGTTCTGTTGAGTTGGGGATCAGTACTACAACGCTTCGAACGGGATGGTTTCATCGATCAGGCGCCCACGGGCACTGATATGGGATCTCGAGCACAATGCTCTAATTGTCTGCTGGTGTGAGGCGGAGGCGCCCACTTTGCGGGAGCGAAATGCACAGCTTGAGGAAAATCATAACTTGATGCCTGCGTCTGGAGTAACTGTCCCATTTGCGTAATCTTGCTCTGCCTACGTTCTTGTGACGGTCCATGTAAGGAGTGAGAAGGATGACTGAACCGAAACCTGATATTGTCGAATTGCTAAGAAACCGCTCGCTTCTTACCAACGTGGCTGGTGGCTCGCCGCTGGACGATCCTCATCTTACAGGCGAAGCCGCCGATGAGATCGAGAAATTGCGGGCCGCACTTGCTGTTGTACGCCGAGAACTTGACCTTTTGACGAGTGATGATCCGGTATTGCGAGCAGATGCGCGGAGTGTTGTTGAGGCGGCAATCAAGGAAGCATAAAGGACACGCAATCTGCAAAAAAGGAGCAGGGACCATGCAAGGAAGCGGAGGGCGGCTTTGCATGTTAAATCCCTGGCATTCAGCCGGAAAACTCTAAATCACCGAAAGACAGGCGCATTCGGCCTTATGATTGACACGCTGGGTTGTGCTTCCCTGCACGAGGGCTCCAAGCGAGCCCAATCCGCGGCGGCCGGTGACGATCAGATCAGCTCCGCAGGCCTTTGCGCAACTGATGATACTATCAGCGGGATCACCGGTTTCCAGATGTGTTTCAGCAATGGCTTGATTGCAGGATTCTGCAACAGAGCGCCCCGCATTGAGGATCTTTTCTCCGGCGGTCCGCACGTCCTCCGCGGATGGCATTGTTGTGGCCGCATGATAGCCCGCAACTGCCCCCAGTGCGAATGCAACCGTTTGAGGTTGCGGCGTGTGCACGAGGTGAACGTCTGACCCATACTTCTGAGCCAGATCACATGCCACTCGCAGTGCGTTTTCCGACGCTTCAGAGCCATCCAGCCCAACAACAATTCTTTGAAACATTTTCACCTCCTATGAACGGTAAACGGCTGATCCGTCGAAGCGGAGTCATTCCTCCGCGGGAATGGAATTCGGATTGCCAGATGCAGCAAACGCACGGTGATCATTCCGTGCCCGCCCCCTGGGTTTGCACCGATTGCAGGTAGACGATCAGATTGCCCAGGGCCCGCGGGACCATCATCGGCTGGCCGCTTGGCAGTGCCATGGCAACATACTGATCCTCGT
>NZ_JAJALF010000052.1:0-3158 GCF_020514995.1 Leisingera sp. McT4-56
AGATTTGCCACGCTGACAAAGAACAGGCTGAAGCAGAAGAACGGGGGTGGCACCTGATCGGAGAAGACACAGGTGGCAACCAGAACTACCGTCTGTACCAGCATCAGGCCTGCGGCCATGTTCAGCGGATTGCCCGTGCCAACATGCAGACTGGCCGGTTTCAATGCAGCAACTGCGGCGAGGGCTGGAGCAGTGCGCCAAGTTTTCTCTACGTCATGAAGCTCAAACTCGCCAAAGGTGCCAAGCTGATCAAACTCGGCTACAGCAGGGATCCCATTTCCCGCCTTTACCATCAGCTCTTGAAGACCAAAGAGACGGAGGCGCAGGTCCTGCGAACAGTTCCCATCAGCTCCGGCCACACAGCTGTGCAAATTGAGAAAGGCCTGCATGCGCGGCTGAAGGCAGAGCACCCCGACAGCGTTGCGCCGCCAGACCTCTACGCAGAAGAGCTGAGCGTCAAAAGCGAGGTCTACTTCGCCGATGCGGCCCAGGTGATCTTCGCGATGCTCGACGCCATTGAGGCAGAAGAAGACCGCTAAGCGGCCCCCCTCCTCTTCAATTTCCAACATCTCCCGCCCGGTTTCACCGGGCGCCCGATCCCTTTTGCCTTTTTGAAGGAGGCTTGCCATGAGCCAGCTTGATCTCTCCAACCCCGCGCGCCCCGATTGGTGGCAGTTCGCCGAAGACTGCGCCCGCCGCTATCATCTCTATCACAGAGAGCTGCAGCAAACTCGGCGCAAGACACTCAAAGAAGACGCGCCAGACGGCAGTGCTGGCACCGAGGAGCCGCTTGTGTCCACGCCCCCGGAACAACCCCATTCCTTGCTGCAGCATCTGAGCGAGAACTCGGACGTGCAGCACCTGCCGCCGGAACTCTGGGAAGCGCTGGATCAAGAAGGCGCCGACCCGCACGCATGTGATAACGCGGGCCGCTGGCTGCCGGACACAGACCTGCCGGCAGACAAGCTGCTTCTTCTGCTTCGGATCGCCGCGGCCTTCGGCTCCCCGGCTGCGGTGGACACGCAGCTTGCCCGTGGCGCCGTGCTGATCCTGCACAACATTCCTGCCTCCGGGTTTTCAAGCGTGGAAAATCTCCTCAACCACGCCCTGCTGCCGCCGGGCTGGCAGGCCTATGACGGCCGGCGCCAAGTGCAACTGAACCAGCGCGTGACCCTCGCTGTCCCCTGTGCCCGCGATGGTGCGATTGAACAGCAACACATTGATGAGCTGCACGATCTGATCATCAAAGGCCTGGCGCACAGCCAGCCTTTGTGGATCTGCCTGCCGGATGAGATGGCACTGCCGGCGCCGCTGGTGGCGGAGCACTGCCATCAGCTGGCATTGCCGCAGGTGGACGCGGATTTTCTGATCGCCCTGCTGCGTCGGACCCACAGCCGCACGGGCCGCATTGATGAAGCCGCCGCCCGCGCCGCGCTGCCCCCGAACGGCCAGCTGCAAGAGCTCTCCACCGCCGCACTCTCATTCGCCCTGCGTGCGCCCACAGCGAAGAAGATGGCGCAACGCCTGTCCCAGGCGCTTACTGCCGCTGCCGCTTCACCGCCCGAAGCCCACGCGCCGAGGGAGGAGATCACAGGTATTGGCCGGTCCTATGACACCGCCCGGCAACTGGTTGCAGACCTGCGGCTCTGGGACGAAGGCGGCGTGGCCTGGAATGAGATCCCGCACTCCTTGCTGCTTTTTGGCCTGCCGGGCACCGGCAAGAGCCACCTCGCCCGCGCGATGGGCCGGAGCGCCGGGGTCAATTGCGTCGAGACAAGCTGCGCCGAATGGCAGGCCAAGGGGCATCTGGGCAACCTCCTGCACGCCATGCGCAAAAGCTTCGATGAAGCCCGGAAGAATGCTCCCTGTATCCTCTTCATCGATGAGATCGACGCGATCAGCTCGCGCACCAGCGGCGACACCCACGGCAGCAGATATGGATCGCAGGTGATCGCTGGTCTCCTGGAGCAGATGGACCGCATCAGCCGGGATGCAGGGATCATGGTGGTTGGTGCCTGCAACCACCCGCAGCACATCGACCCCGCAGTTCTTAGAGCCGGGCGGTTTGACATCAAGATCGAGATGCCGCTGCCAAGCAAGGCAATGCTGCAGCACCTCCTTGCTGAGCGGCTGCAGGACGCATTCCCCGAGGATGCGATGTTGGAGCTGGCGCGGGACTGCATTGGAAAGACCGCCGCCGACGTTGACGCCGCGGTGCGCTCAGCCCGCAGTGAAGCCCGTCACAGCGGCTTCCCGCTCGATCTGCAGCTTCTGCGCCGCCATCTGCAAGTCATGGTACAGGAGGAGAACCACGACCTGCTTTACCGCATCGCCATTCATGAAGCCGGTCACGCCATCACCTCGTGGAGCTACGGCGAGACGATCACGCGGATCAGCCTGTCTCCATCTGGCGGCACAATTGAGCGGGAAGTTCCCCCGAACGCGGGTCTGCCGGCAGACTTTGAATGCCAGCTGTATATCCACCTCGCGGGGCGGGCGGCGGAGCGGCTCATCTTCGAGACTGTTTCTGCCGGGGCCGGCGGGGGCGCAACGTCCGATTTGGCAAAGGCTGCGCGGATGGTTCTGGCGATGGATTTTGAACTGGGTTTAGGGGCCTTCGGCAACGGCTGGTTTGGACCGCAGGATCCAGCCCAACTTGCAGAACCCGACCGCAAACGCCTCCGTGAGAAGCTCGACTACGCGGAGGACCACGTACGCGCACTGCTGTATCCCCATCAGCAGTTGCTTAAGGACATGGCTGCAGACCTGGTGCAGAAACGAGAGTTCGATACCAAGGCGGTCCGGTCCTGGCTGCGCGATGTGCCGCGCAAAAATGGTCCAGAGCCGGTCCTGGACCAGTAGATGCGCCCGCCAACCAAGCCGCACCGCCGCGAGGTTTGCACAATTCTTATGTGCAAACTTCCGCGGCGCAGGCTCCAGTTGGCCCAAAATCCGGATAATTCCCTTCCGGAAATACTTTGTCCCAAAGCTCCGCCGGGGCGGTCTATGCCCCGCATCCCTGCCCAGCTCCCTCTGCAGAGCGAAAGTTCCGTATTTCCAGGCCCTTATCCACAATTTCCGTCTCCGCAGGGTTACAACCCGGGTCGCTCCAACCCAATCCGGCGCAGTAAACTGTCTCCATCAGCACACGCGGGCGG
>NZ_JAJALF010000053.1:0-3027 GCF_020514995.1 Leisingera sp. McT4-56
GCCATGAGCTACAAGAGTGACATCGAGATTGCGCGTGAGGCGCAGAAGAAGCCGATCCAGGAGATTGGCGCGAAGATCGGGATTTCCAGCGACGACCTGCTGCCCTACGGCCATGACAAGGCGAAGGTGAGCCAAGGGTTCATCAACTCTGTGCAGGACCGCGAAGACGGCAAGCTGATCCTGGTGACCGCGATCAACCCGACGCCTGCGGGCGAAGGCAAGACCACCACCACCGTGGGCCTGGGCGACGGTCTGAACCGGATCGGCAAGAACGCGATGATCTGCATCCGCGAAGCGAGCCTCGGCCCGAACTTCGGCATGAAGGGCGGCGCTGCGGGCGGCGGTTACGCCCAGGTGGTGCCGATGGAGGAGATGAACCTCCACTTCACCGGCGACTTCCACGCCATCACCTCGGCGCATTCGCTGCTGTCGGCGATGATCGACAACCACATCTACTGGGGCAACGAGTGCGACATCGACATCCGCCGCGTCGCCTGGCGCCGGGTGGTCGACATGAACGACCGCGCCCTGCGCCAGATCACCGCGTCGCTCGGCGGCGTCTCCAACGGCTTCCCGCGCGAAGCCGGCTTTGACATCACCGTGGCGTCGGAAGTGATGGCGATCCTCTGCCTCGCGAACGACCTCAAGGACCTGGAAAAGCGCCTCGGCGACATCATCGTGGCCTACCGCCGCGACAAGACCCCGGTCTACTGCCGCGACATCAAGGCCGAAGGCGCGATGACCGTGCTCTTGAAAGACGCGATGCAGCCGAACCTGGTGCAGACCCTGGAAAACAACCCGGCCTTCGTGCACGGCGGCCCGTTTGCCAACATCGCGCACGGCTGCAACTCGGTGATCGCCACCAAGACCGCGCTGAAAGTGGCCGACTACGTCGTGACTGAGGCCGGCTTCGGCGCTGACCTCGGCGCCGAGAAGTTCATGAACATCAAGTGCCGCAAGGCAGGCATCGCACCCTCCGCGGTGGTGCTGGTGGCCACCGTGCGCGCGATGAAGATGAACGGCGGCGTTGCCAAGGCAGACCTCGGCGCCGAGAACGTCGAGGCGGTGAACTCCGGCTGCGCCAACCTCGGCCGCCACATCGAGAACGTCAAATCCTTCGGCGTGCCGGTTGTGGTTGCGATCAACCACTTCGTCACCGACACCGATGCGGAAGTCGACGCTGTCAAAGCCTACTGCGCCACCCACGGCGTCGAGGCGGTGCTGTCGCGCCACTGGGAGCTGGGCTCCGAGGGCTCCGCGCCGCTGGCCGAGAAGGTTGTCGAGATCGTCGACGCCGGTTCCGCCAACTTCTCGCCGATCTACCCGGACGACATGCCGCTGTTCGAGAAGATCGAGACCATCGCCAAGCGTATCTACCGCGCCGACGAGGTTCTGGCGGACAACAAGATCCGCAACCAGCTGAAGGAATGGGAAGACGCGGGCTACGGCAACCTGCCGGTCTGCATGGCGAAGACCCAGTACTCCTTCTCGACCGACCCGTCCCTGCGCGGGGCGCCGGTGGGCCACTCGGTGCCGGTGCGCGAAGTGCGCCTCAGCGCCGGTGCGGGCTTCATCGTTGCGGTCTGCGGCGAGATCATGACCATGCCGGGCCTGCCGCGCACCCCGGCGGCGGAAACCATCCGCCTGAATGCGGACGGCCAGATCGAAGGCTTGTTCTAAGACAAGATATGCGACATTCAGCGGCCCGGGATACCCCGGGCCGCTGGAGTTTTAAGACATGACCAAGCTGACACCGCCGCAGGACTGCCAGTCGATGGCAGAGGTGCGGGCCCAGATTGACAGGCTGGATATTGAGCTGGTGCAACTTCTGGCCGTCCGGGCGGGCTATATCGACCGGGCGATCCAGCTGAAGCAGCTCAACGGCTGGCCCGCGCGGATCCCGGAACGGGTCGAGGAAGTGGTCATGAATGCCCGCGCCGCCGCGGAAGGGGAGGGGCTGGACCCCGATCTGATCGAGCATTTGTGGCGGCAGCTGGTGGACTGGTCGATTGCCCGCGAGGCGCGGGTCATTCGTGAGGATTAGGCGGGCCCCCGGGATCATCCTGAGCCTGCAGCAACAAGGAAGAGAGCAATGGCAGCAACTCTGATTGACGGCAAGGCCTTTGCGGCCAAGGTGCGCGGCCAGGTGGCCGAGCATGTGGCGCGGCTGAAGGAAGAACACGGCATCACCCCCGGCCTGGCGGTGGTGCTGGTGGGCGAGGACCCGGCGTCGCAAGTTTATGTGCGCTCCAAGGGCAAGCAGACCGTCGAGGTCGGCATGAACTCCTATGAGCACAAGCTGGAGGCGGACACCCCGGAAGCGGACCTGCTGGCGCTGATCGATCAGCTGAACAACGACCCGGCGGTCAACGGCATCCTGGTGCAGCTGCCGCTGCCGAAGCACATGAACGAAGAGCTGGTGATCAACTCGATCGCGCCGGAGAAGGACGTGGACGGCTTCCACATCTCCAACGTCGGCCTCCTGGGCACCGGCCAGAAGTCGATGGTGCCCTGCACGCCGCTGGGCTGCCTGATGATGCTGCGCGACCACCACGGCAGCCTCTCGGGCATGGACGCGGTTGTGATCGGCCGCTCCAACATCGTCGGCAAGCCGATGGCGCAGCTTCTGCTGGGCGACAGCTGCACCGTGACCATCGCGCATTCGCGCACCAAGGACCTTCCGGAGGTGGTGCGCCGCGCCGACATCGTGGTCGCCGCGGTCGGGCGCCCGGAAATGGTGCCGGGCGACTGGATCAAGGAAGGCGCCACCGTCATCGACGTGGGCATCAACCGCATCGAGCGCGACGGTAAGAACGTGCTGGTGGGCGACGTCGACTTCGCCTCCGCCGCCGAGCGCGCCGGCGCCATCACCCCGGTGCCCGGCGGCGTCGGCCCGATGACCATCGCCTGCCTGCTGGCCAACACCGTCACCGCCTGCTGCCGCGCCCACAACCTGGCTGAGCCGGAAGGCCTCACCGCCTGAAGCGCGCAGAACAGCAGCGGCTGAAACTCACGCTCCCGCCGGAC
>NZ_JAJALF010000054.1:0-2594 GCF_020514995.1 Leisingera sp. McT4-56
AGCACGTTCATGTGGCCCGGCAGGCGGCCTGCGACCGGGTGGATGGCAAAGCGCACCTCCTTGCCCTTGGCCCGCAGGCGGCGGGTCAGTTCGGCGACGTTCTGCTGCGCCTGGGCCACCGCCATGCCGTAGCCGGGGATGATCACCACAGAGTCGGCCTCCTCCAGCGCCGCGGCCACGCCGTCGGCGTCGATGGCGATCTGCTCGCCCTCCACTTCCATCGCGGGACCGGTGGTGCCGCCGAAGCCGCCCAGGATCACGCTGACGAAGGAGCGGTTCATCGCCTTGCACATGATGTAGCTGAGGATCGCACCCGAGGAGCCCACCAGCGCGCCGACCACGATCAGCAGGTCATTGCCAAGCGAGAAGCCGATCGCCGCCGCGGCCCAGCCCGAGTAGCTGTTCAGCATCGACACCACCACCGGCATGTCGGCGCCGCCGATGCCCATGATCAGGTGGTAGCCGATGAACAGCGCCGCCAGGGTCATCAGCAAGAGCGGCAGGAAGCCGCCGGAGCTGAAGTACCAGATCAGGCAGAGGAAGGAGAGGCCTGCGGCGCTGGCGTTCAGCATATGGCCGCCCGGCAGCTTGGTGGCGGCCGAGGTGACCTTGCCCGCCAGTTTGCCGAAGGCAATCACCGAGCCGGTGAAGGTGATCGCACCGATGAAGATGCCGAGGAACAGCTCAACCCTTAAGAAAGAGATCTCCGCCGGGGTCTTCTTGGCAATCAGCTTGGCAAAGGTGCCGAGCTCATCGGTGCTGCCCGCGGCCACGGCCGCCGCCACATTGCCGATCTCGAAATGGGCGATGAAGCCGACGAACACCGCGGCCAGGCCGACCAGCGAGTGCATCGCGGCGACCAGCTGCGGCATCTCGGTCATCTGCACCCGCTTGGCGACATAGGTGCCGATGAGGCCGCCGCCCGCGATCAGCAGGACCGACAACAGCCACAAGCCGGAGCCGGGGCCGATGAGGGTGGCAAAGACCGCCAGCCCCATGCCCGCGATGCCGTACCAGACCGCGCGCTTGGCGCTTTCCTGGTTCGAAAGCCCGCCGAGGCTCAGGATGAAGAGAACAGCCGCAACGACATAGGCGGCGGTGGTGAAACCGTAATCCATTGGTCCGGCCCTTCTTTAAGATTTCTGGAACATGGCGAGCATGCGCCGGGTGACGAGGAATCCGCCGAAGATGTTGATCCCGGCCATGAAGACGCTGAGCGCCGCCAGGAGGATCACCAGGAAGCTGCCGGAGCCGATCTGCATCAGCGCGCCCAGGATGATGATCGAGGAGATCGCGTTGGTGACCGCCATCAGCGGCGTGTGCAGCGAGTGGGCAACGCCCCAGATCACCTGGAAGCCGACAAAGCAGGCCAGCGCAAAGACGATGAAGTGCTGCATGAAGCTCACCGGTGCAAAGAGGCCCACCAGCAGCAAGAGCGCGCCGCCGCCCGCCAGCATGGTGACCTGGCTCTTGGTCTGCGCCTTGAAGGCTTCGATTTCCTTGGCGCGCTTTTCCTCCGGGGTCAGTTCCGGCACCGTTTCCTTGGGCTTGGCCGCAATCGCCTGCACCTTGGGCGGCGGCGGCGGGAAGGTGATCTCGCCCTCAAACGCCACGGTGGCGCCGCGGATCACGTCATCCTCCATGTCGTGGTTGACCTGGCCGTCTTTTTCCGGCGTCAGGTCAGCCATCATGTGGCGGATGTTGGTGGCGTAAAGGCTCGAGGACTGCGCCGCCATCCGGGACGGGAAATCCGTATAGCCGATGATGGTGACGCCGTTGTCCGTGACGACTTTCTCGTCCTTCACCGTGCCCTCGACGTTGCCGCCGCGCTCGGCGGCCAGGTCGACGATCACCGAGCCCGGCTTCATCGCCGCGACCATGTCCTCCAGCCACAGCTTGGGCGCGTCGCGGTTGGGGATCAGCGCGGTGGTGATGACGATGTCCATCTCCGGCGCCAGCTCGCGGAACTTGGCGAGCTGCGCCTCGCGGAACTCGGGCGAGGAGACCGCCGCATAGCCGCCGGTGGCGGCGCCGTCCTGCTGCTCCTCCTCGAAGTCCAGATAGACGAACTCGGCGCCCATCGACTCGACCTGCTCGGCCACTTCGGGGCGCACGTCGAAGGCATAGGTGACAGCGCCAAGCGAGGTCGAGGTGCCGATGGCGGCCAGACCGGCCACGCCGGCGCCGACCACCAGGACCTTTGCCGGGGGCACCTTGCCCGCGGCGGTGATCTGGCCGGTGAAGAAGCGGCCGAAGTTGTTGCCCGCCTCGATGACGGCGCGGTAGCCCGCGATATTGGCCATCGAGCTGAGCGCGTCCATCTTCTGCGCGCGGGAGATCCGCGGCACCATTTCCATGGCGATGACATTGGCCTTTTTCGACTTGGCCAATTCCATGCCTTCTTCGTTCCCGGCCGGGTTGAAGAAGGAAATCAGCGTCTTGCCCTTGGTCAGCCGCTTCAGCTCGGTGGCGTCCGGCTGGCGCACCTTGGCGACGATGTCGCAGGCCTTCCACAGCGCCGCCGGGGTCTTGATGATCTCCACCCCCGCGGCCTCATAAGCCGCATCGGAAAACCCCGCCGCAGCCCCCGCCCC
>NZ_JAJALF010000055.1:0-2482 GCF_020514995.1 Leisingera sp. McT4-56
TCTACGATTATCTTCCGCCGTGCCTTCGATCAGATGACAGGGGTTCACGCAGCGCCGGTTATGACATCGATGACGGATCACTTGGTCGCGGGTGGCGGCTGGCCTGTTGACAAGTTCAGCACCGGATGTGATTTCTCTACTTCTAAAATCATCGGATACCTAAACAACCATCGGGTATCTGACACCTTTCCGGGGCGTTTCGGAGCAGTTTCGAGCGTCCTGACCTTTAGGAGGTGGATCGGAGAAATCTGACTGCCTTTAACCGCAAGGGACAGCTACTAGGAGCTTACTTCCTTGTTAGACGGCGCTAGCACTAATCGGCGCCATCCTAGATTGGGCAATTGCCTACACTGCGGGTTAGGTCCTTCGCGGCCACACTCGCCTGGTTCATAATGAAAACAGCGCGGGTAGAAGGATCCCGACACAAGCCCTGCAACGTTTAGACCACCCAGTCTTGGGTGTTTTTAGACGTGTGCCTACGGCTTGCTGTTTCATTGCCCCTCCCCAATGAGCGCTGTCTCACCCTCCGACCTAAACTCGCGCCCAGTTTGCGCACCAATTCGCATGGAAGGAGTCCGCCTGTGGCTCAAAAAACTTCCGCAACCAAACCAACTAACCCAACAAAGGAACTAATGAATGACCTCGACTCTGAATGAACTCATCAAAGGCACTAATTCCGAGGGGTACCACCCTGCGCTGAATCGCAGTGGACGTTGGCAGAAAAAGCGCCCTAGCGCTTCCTCTGCTGAGCTTCCTGTGCAGCCTGAAATTGAGGTCATTGAGAAGGCTGACGAGCCCTCTCAAGAGGCCGGTAGCTTCGACGATCAGGTTGCCTTTCTGTGCAAGCAGATCAGCAAGTGGTTCGTCCGGACTAAGAACCATTTTCATGATGTGAGGCGACCAACTACATCGCTAACGCAGAAGGAAGTTCACACTATCTTTCTTCGCCGGATCAGGGCGCAATTCCCCTGGATCGAGCCGACCTCGGAGTTGCTCCGGGCGGTGTTTCAGCGCGCAATCGCAGAGACTCATGACGATCCTTCGCAGTCTATTCCGATCTGGAATGGTTCCATTTGCTGTTTTGCGGGAAATGCTGATGCCGTGGTCCCCGATGAGGAGCTAGTAACTCTGAACACCTGGAAAGAGCCAATTTACCGAAAGAGAACTGTCGCTGGCGGCGACACCGGGATGCTCGACGAGTTCTTGAAGCGGATCTTCCGTCACGAGGCCGATCGTCGCGTATTCAAAGACTGGCTCTCGTGGTGTCTGCAGAACGAAGCGGATAAGCCTGCTTTTGCCATGTTCCTGTACTCTCGCAGGAAGGGAACTGGGAAGAGTACGCTTTGCCAGCTGATCTCTAAGCTGTTTGGCGAAGAAAACTCGATCACTCAGAACAGCATCGCCAAGCTGGTTCAGCGGTTCAACAGACCGTTGCTAACAAGCAAGCTGGTCATCTCGGAAGAGCTCCAGCTGAAGCCCGACTCCCCACACGGCAACACCCTGAAGACGTACATTACCGAGAAGGTGACGACGTCGGAGGAGAAAGGGCAGGAGATCGAAAAGCTGAAACAGTGCTGCTGCTTCCTGTTCACGACGAACCATCTTCCTCTGTGGATTGAGGCGGATGAACGCCGTTACTACGTCATCGACGTAGACCATGATGGCCATGCCTCAGGTCCAAAGGCTGAAGAGTTTGGCGACTTCATCGCTGAGCTGATCCGCTGGATGGAAAGCGAGGACAACCTTGCTGCATTGTACAACGGCTTGATGGAGCACCGGCAGTCGAACGAGTTCAATGCTCGCTCACTGAATCTGTCGCAAATCCAAACGCCGGTCATGAAGCAGATTATGGGTGCATCTCGTGAAGTTCAGCTTGCCCGCCTGGAAGAGTATCTCGACGGCGCAGGCCGCTTTGCGCTCCCGCAGGAGGAACTGGCCAAGTGGTTCATTGAAGGCCTCAAGACAAACCAGAACCGGATTCGACACATGATGCCGGAGCTTGGTTGGCGGCCCGAGAAGGCGAAATGGGGTGGCACCGACTATGCCCGGTCTCTCTGGGTCCATCCTGACTATCAAGTAGCTGGCGGGCGTGTGCGTGGCCCTGACGGCTATGATGAACCTATTTGCCCAACTGAAGAGGAGATTGAGATCATTGAGTAAAGCCAAACTGTTCATCGCGATGGACCGGCACCAGGAATGGTACGCCGATTTGATCGCCAACCACTACGAAGCAGCCTGCGAGAAGGTAAAGGAGCTGATAGACAGTGCTAAAGAAGATGAAAACGGGTGCCTGGTCACGCCGACCGTATTGCCAAGGAAAGTCCGGTTCCGCGGTCAACAGGATCGTGCTTACCGGTTCATTTACTGTATCACTCTCCGGTTTGCCGCCACCCGCGACCAAGTGATCCGTCATCGATGTCATAACCGGCGCTGCGTGAACCCCTGTCATCTGATCGAAGGCACGGCGGAAGATAATCGTAGA
>NZ_JAJALF010000056.1:0-1965 GCF_020514995.1 Leisingera sp. McT4-56
TAGCCGTCGGGCTTCTGCGCCGATATTTCCAGCTGTTCGGGACGGATGCCTGCCAGCAGCTGCGGCCCGCGCCGCGCCACATTGGGATTCACGTCGATGGACAGCGGCCCGAAGCCCTGCACCTCAGCATGCAGTTTGCCGTTCACCTCTCCGGTGACAGCCGCATCCAGGAAGTTCATGCCGCCGATGAAGGCCGCAACCTCCTGGCTGCAGGGCCGGGCATAGAGCACCTCGGGCTTGTCGACCTGCTTCAGCTGGCCCTTGAACATCACGCCGATGCGGTCGGACATGGTCATCGCCTCGTACTGGTCGTGGGTGACCATGACGAAGGTGATCCCGAGCTTCTGCTGCAGGCGGCGCATCTCGAACTGCATCGCCTCGCGCAGGTTCTTGTCGAGCGCCGACAGCGGCTCATCCAGCAACAGCACCTTGGGCCGCATCACCAGCGCACGGGCCAAGGCCACCCGCTGGCGCTGGCCGCCGGACAGTTCCGTCGCCTTGCGCGACTGCAACCCGCCCAGCTCCACCATTTCCAGCGCCTCGGCGACGCGTTCTTCGGTCTCTGCTTTGCCCAGCTTCAGCTTGCGCAGACCAAAGGCGACGTTATCGCCGACGTTCAGATGCGGAAAGATCGCATAGGACTGGAACACCATATTGGTGGGGCGTTTGTTGGCAGGGATGTGGGCCATGTCCTGGCCGCCGATACGGATGGTGCCGGCGTCGTGGTCCTGGAAACCGGCAATCATCCTGAGCGCGGTGGTCTTGCCGCAGCCGGAGGGTCCGAGCAGGGAAAAGAACTCGCCCTCCCTCAGCGTCAGGTTCAGGTCGCGCACCGCAGTGAAGGTGCCGAACCGTTTCTCCACCCCGGAGATTTCGATGATGTTCTGAGTGGTCATCTGCGTATCCTTCATCAGGCGGACTTGGCGGAGCGGCGGCGGAAGTATTCGGCGGTCAGCAACAGCAGCACCGAGGCGAGCAGCAGCAGCGAGCCAAGCGCCAGCGTGTTCGGCAGCTTGGCCGGGAAGCGGATCTGGCTCCAGATATAGACCGGCAGGGTGGGCTGGTTGCCGGACAGGAAGAAGGCCAGCACGAACTCGTCGAACGACACGGTGAATGTGACCAGCAGGCTGGCAACAATCCCCGGCGCCACGATCGGCAGGGTCACCCGGCGGAAGGTGCCGATGACGCTTTCGCCAAGGTCAAAGGCGGCTTCCTCCAGCGACTGGTCGAAATCGTCAAAGGCGGACTTCATGATCGAGACCGCAAAGGGAAGGGCGACAAACACATGGCCCAGGATCACCGTGGTCAGCGACGGCTTCAGCCCCAGCGAGATGAACAGCACCAGCATCGAAGACGCCACGATGATGCCCGGAATGACCAGCGGCAGCATCACCAGCCCCTCCGACAGTTCGCGTCCCTTGAACCGGTAGCGGACATAGGCGCGGGCGGCGAACAGCCCCAGCGAGGTGGCGACCAGCGCGGTCACTGCGCCGACGATCAATGAGTTGACCATCGCCTGCAAGAGCGTGTCCTGTTCACCGAGCTGGGCATACCACTTGAGGGTAAACCCCTTCATCGGAAAGGCGACGATGGTGCCGTCGTTGAAGGAGAACAGCGGCAGCAGCAGCACCGGCAGGTAGAGGAACACCAGATAAGCCACTGCGTAGGCCAGCAGCCAGGGGAAACGGAAGGGTTTGCGCCGCGGCTTGCTGGCAGCAGCGCTCAGCGGCTTGTTCAGGGGTTCGCTTACCGGTGTGCTCAACGGATCCTCCTCCCCAAAGCGGTGGCCAGGATGACAAACAGGATGGCCACAAAGCCGACAGAGGCCATTGCCACCAGCGACAGGGTGGCGCCCAGCGGCCAGTTGTTGGCCGGGCCGAACTGCACTTGGATCAGGTTCGCCACCATCTTGCCCTGCGAGCCGCCGACCAGCGACGGGGTGACGTAGTCGCCCACGGTCGGGAT
>NZ_JAJALF010000057.1:0-1900 GCF_020514995.1 Leisingera sp. McT4-56
AACACCCGGCCGCCCGCAAAACGGCTCCTGCCGGCAGGACGCCAGCACCCGCGCGTCACTTCACGAACTCCTGCGCGCCCTCGCCCGCGAGGCAGCCCGCACCGATCACCGGGACGGCAATTCTCCCGGTTAACATCAAACCACCGGAGAACACCGCCATGTCCCAGCCCAGGCTCAGAGCAGCCATCTACGCCCGCTACTCGACAGACCTGCAACGCGACGCCTCTGTCGAGGACCAGATCCGCGACTGCACCGATTACGCCAAGGCCCAGGGGCTGGAGGTAGTGGCCACCTATTCCGACCGCGCCATCTCCGGCGCCAGCCTTATGCGCAGTGGCATGCAGAGCCTGCTGCGCGATGCGCAATGCGGACGCTTCGATGTGCTTATCTCTGAAGCCCTCGACCGCTTGAGTCGCGACCAGGCCGACATTGCCCGGGTCTACCAGCAGTTCTGTTTCCACCGCATTCCAATCGAGACCGTGGCGGACGGGCTGATCTCCGAGATCCATATCGGGCTCAAAGGCACGATGAACGCCATTCAGCTCAAGGACATTGCCATGAAGACCCACCGCGGCCTGAAGGGGCGTGCGCTGGCGGGCAAATCCGCTGGCGGCAAGGCTTACGGCTACGATCTGAAGCCGCAGCTCACAGCCAGCGGCGACCTGATCCGCGGGGAGCGCGAGATCAATCCGGAGGAGGCCGCGGTCGTGCGCAGGATCTTCCAGGATTATGCAAAGGGACTGTCCCCCAAAAAGATTGCAGAGGCGCTCAACAAGGAAAGCGTGCCGTCCCCGTCCGGCCGCCATTGGGGCGCCTCCACCATCCATGGCAACCGCCAAAGGCGCACCGGCATTCTGAACAATGAGCTCTACAACGGCCGCCAGTTCTGGAACCGGCTGTGCTACGACAAGGTCCCTCAGACAAACAGGCGGATTTCCCGCCTGAACCCGGAAAGCGAATGGACCATCACCGAAGTGCCAGAGCTGCGCATCATTGACCCGGAACTCTGGGAAGCAGTCCGCAGCCGCCAGGGCGCGCTGAAGACAAAAGGCACATCGACCCCGGTCTGGGACCGGCGCCGCCCGAAGACGCTGTTCTCCGGCCTGATGGCCTGCGGCTGCTGCGGCGGCGGCTTTGCCAAGATCTCCAGGGACAGCTTCGGCTGCTCCCCGGCGAGGAACAAGGGCGCCGCGGTCTGCAGCAACAAGCGCACGATCAAGCAGGCCGACCTGGAAGCCCGGGTGCTGGATGCGCTGGCGAACCACCTGATGGATCCGGATGCGGTGCAGGTCTTCTGCGAAGAATACACAGCCGAACGCAACCGGCTGAAGGCCGCAGCCGCCGGGAACCGCAAGGAAAAGGAACAGGCGCTCGCCCGTGCCAAACGCGATCACCAGAAGCTGGTGGATGCGATCATTGCGGGCATTCCCGCAGACCAGGTGAAGGACCGGATGATCGAGCTCGACACGCGGCGCCAGCAGCTGGAACGGGAGCTGGAGCATACCCCTGCCCCGGACACGGTGGTGTTTCACCCGTCAATGGCCGAAGCTAACCGGGAGCGGGTCAGGCGGCTGATCAAGGGCCTTGGTTCCGCCGCAGGCATGGAAGAGGCGAAGGAGGCGCTGCGGTCTCTGGTGGAGCGGATCGTGCTGACACCTGCGGCGGAGGGCGCTGGCCTGGATCTGACGCTGGAGGGAGATCTGGCCGGGCTGTTGCGGCTTGCGGCAGGCGCGGAAGGCCCGGACACGAAGAAGGCCCCGGATGGCAGATCCGAAGCCTTTGATATGTCAGGTGAATTAGTGTTGGTTGCGGGAGCAGGATTTGAACCTGCGACCTTCAGGTTATGAGCCTGACGAGCTACCTGGCTGCTCCATCCCGCGTCAGGTGATTGTGTATCGTT
>NZ_JAJALF010000058.1:0-1744 GCF_020514995.1 Leisingera sp. McT4-56
TCCCATTGCCCTGGCCAGATAACTTTTGCCGGTGCCTGGCTTGCCAAAAAGCAGCAAGGAGTGCGGGATCTCATTCCAGGCCACGCCGCCTTCGGCCCACAGGCGCAGGTCAGCAACCAGTTGCCGGGCGGTGTCATATGCTGGGCCAATGCCTGTGATCTCTTCCCTCGGGGCGTGGGCTTCGGGCGGTGAAGCCGCAGCGGCAGCAAGCGCTTGTGTGATGCGCTGCGCGACCCTTTTGGCAGTGGGCGCACGCAGGGCGAAAGAGAGTGTGGGGGTGGAGAGTTCTTGCAGCTGGCCGCTCGGGGGCAGCGCGGCGCGGGCGGCGGCTTCATCAATGCGGCCCGTGCGGCTGTGGGTCCGACGCAACAGGGCGATCAGAAAATCTGCGTCCACCTGTGGCAATGCCAGCTGATGACAGTGCTCCGCCACCAGCGGCGCCGGCAGGGCCATCTCATCCGGCAGGCAGATCCACAAAGGCTGGCTGTGCGCCAGGCCTTTGATGATTTGGTCGCGCAGCTCATCAATGTGTTGCTGTTCAATCGCACCATCGCGGGCACTGGGGACAGCAAGGGTCACGCGCTGAGGCAGCTGCACCTGGCGCCGGGCGTCATAGGCCTGCCAGCCCGGCGGCAGCAGGGCGTGGTTAAGGAGGTTTTCCACGCTTGAAAAACCGGAAGCAGGAACGTTGCGAAGGATCAGCACGGCGCCACGGGCAAGCTGCGCGTCCACTGCAGCCGGGGAGCCGAAGGCCGCGGCGATCCGCAGCAGCAGAAGCAGCTTGTCTGCCGGCAGGTCTGGGTCCGGCAGCCAGCGGCCCGTGTTGTCACAGGCATATGGGTCGGCACCTTCCTGCTCCAGCGCTTCCCAGAGTTCCGGCGGCAGATGCCGCGCGTCCGGCTGCTCGCTCAGATGTTGCAGCAAAGAATGGGGGTGATCCGGTGCAGGGGGCACAAGGGGCTCCTCGGCGCCAGCACTGTCGTCTGGCGCGTCTTCTTTGAGTGTCTTGCGGCGCGCCTGCTGCAGCTCATGGTAATAGAGATGATAGCGGCGGGCGCAGCCTTCGGCGAACTGCCACCAATCGGGGCGTGCGGATTTGGAGAGATCGAGCTGGCTCATGGCAAGCCTCCTGTGAACAGGCAAAAGGGATCGGGCGCCCGGTGAAACCGGGCGGGAGATGTTGGAAATTGAAGGGGAGGGGGCGCTTAGCTGTCTTCTTCTGCCTCGATGGCGTCGAGCATCGCGAAGATCACCTGGGCCGCATCGGCGAAATAGACCTCGCTGCGGACCCGCAGGGCGTCACTGTAGAGCTCTGGCGGTGCGACTTGATCGGAAAACCCCGCCTGCAGCTTCGCGTGCAGCCGCTTCTCGGCCTGCAAGGCCAGCTGCCCGGTTGCCATCGGAACGGTCTTCAGGATCTTCGCGTCCAGGTCACGGTGCTTCAGCAACTGGTGGCGCAGGCGGGAATCCGGGTTCCGTGAAAAGCCAAGCTTGACGAGGCGCAACCCGGAGGCCAGCCGGAATTGCATCGCGTAGAGGTAGCTTGGTGCGGCAGGCCAGTCCTCACCGCATTGCCCGCAGGCAAACCGGCTGGTTTGCATGTTGGCACGGGCGATCCTTTGTTCGTGGCCGCAGGACGCATGCCGGTACAGACGGTAGTTCTGGTTGCCACCTGTGTCTTCTCCGATCAGGTGCCACCCCCGTTCTTCTGCTTCAGCCTGTTCTTTGTCAGCGTGGCAAATCT
>NZ_JAJALF010000059.1:0-1731 GCF_020514995.1 Leisingera sp. McT4-56
GGCTCCCGGACTGGTCAGGCCGCGATGATGTCCTTCAGGTGGCCGGCGATGTCGTCCAGCCCGGCATGGGTCAGATCCTTGTCAGCCTCGCCGATCACCTTGGCCTTCAGCGCGTCCGGCAGGGCGGCCCGCAGCTGGCCCAGCATATGCGGCGCAGCCGTCAGGATCAGCTGGTCGAATGCTCCTGCAGCATGCCGTTTTTCCAGATCTTTTGCGATCAGGCGCGCAAAGGCTGCCTCGGCGGCCTCCTTGGGATCGCTGGCTTCGAAGGCGGCCGCCCCATGCGCGCCGCTGATCGGATGGCTGCCGGCGCGGTCGGCATTCTCCACCACTGGCGGCGCCTGCAAGGCATGCCCGGCGGACGCGGTGAACCCCTTGCCCGGACCGCGGTTTTCGACGATGCGCGCGGTGCGGGCATTTGCAAGAACGGCGAGGGTGACAATTGGTTTCATGGGTTCTCTCCAGTTGCTGAAGGTTGGTTGCATCCGCCCTGCACCGGCTGCGGCCTGCCGCCCAGGAAGGCAAACCAGTAGGCCAGGGCGACGCCGCCCGCGCCGCCGGCGATGTTGCCGAGAGTGACCCAGAACAGGTTGGCGGCTGCCGCGGAAAGGGGGATGCCCGCGCCGGCGCCCCAGGCCTGGGGGAAGAAATACATGTTGGCGATGGAGTGCTCGAGACCCAGGAGCACGAAGGCGGTGATCGGCCAGAGGATGGCCAGGACCTTGCCGGCCGCGGTGCGGGCGGCAAAGGACAGCCAGACCGCGAGGCAGACCAGGGCGTTGCAGAGGGCGCCGCGCATGAAGGCCTGGAGCGGCGCCAGGTCCGCCTTGGCCCCGGCAAGGGCCGCGGCGGTATCCCCCATTGCGCCGTCCAAAAGCCCGGTGAGGGCAAAGGCGGCGGCCAGCCCGGCGGCGCCGGCCAGGTTGCCGGCATAGACCACGCCCCAGCTGCGCAGCAGCAGGCGCAGCGGGATCTTGCGGTCCACCGCGGCGATCACCATCAGCACGTTGCCGGTGAACAGCTCCGCGCCGGCAATCACCACCAGGATCAGGCCGAGGGAGAACACCGCGCCGCCCAGCACCCGGACCGGCCCGGTCACGGGGGCGGCGCCGGTGAGGGTCATGGTATAGGCCGCCGCGCCGAAGCCGATGAAGGCGCCTGCCAGCATGGCCAGAACGAACATCTGCGGCAGCGGCAGACGGGCCTTGGCGGTTCCGGCACTTTCCACCAGCGCCGCAATCTCGGCGGGCTTGTAGGCATCAAACGGGGCCTGGCTGGTCATCGGTCGGCTCCTGAAGCTATGGGCGCAAAGGGGCGGGGCGGCGGCCGCTGGCAAGGGCTCAGTGGGCGAACAGCACCGGCAGCCCGGTCTGTTCTATCATCGTGCGGGTGGTGCCGCCAAACACGGCCTCGCGCAGGCGGGAATGGCCGTAGGCACCCATCACCACCAAGCCGGCCCCGGCCTCGCGGGCGCGCTGCTGGATGCCGTGGCCGACGTCATGGCCGCCGCTGGGGAATTGCGAGACGGTGACATTGCAGCCGTGGTGGCTGAGCCAGGCGGCAGCATCGGTGCCCGGGTCCTCGCCGTCGCGCTGGTCGGAGGCGCTGGATTCAAAGCAGCCGATCACCACTTCCTGCGCATGGCGCAGATAGGGCAGCGCCGCATGGGCGGCGCGGGAGGCGGCAAGGCTGCTGTCCCAGGCCAGGAAGATGCGGCTGTAGCTGCCGAAG
>NZ_JAJALF010000060.1:0-1654 GCF_020514995.1 Leisingera sp. McT4-56
AACACCCGGCCGCCCGCAAAACGGCTCCTGCCGGCAGGACGCCAGCACCCGCGCGTCACTTCACGAACTCCTGCGCGCCCTCGCCCGCGAGGCAGCCCGTACCGACCACCGGGACTGCAAAACTCCCGGTTAACATCAAACCACCGGAGAACACCGCCATGTCCCAGCCCAGGCTCAGAGCAGCCATCTATGCCCGCTATTCAACGCAATTGCAGCGCGATACTTCGATCGAGGATCAAATTCGCCTCTGCCGCAGTCTGATCGAAGCACGTGGCTGGATTGTTGAAGGGATCTATTCCGACCACGCGGTCTCTGGCCAAACACAGCATCGGCCCGAGTTTCAGCGCTTGCAGCAAAACGCAAGTGGCGGCGCCTTCGACGTGATCGTGACCGAGTTCCTGGATCGTCTTGCGCGGGACCTCGAACATACGGCTAGTTTCTACAAGCAGATGAACTTCCTGGATGTGCCGATCTTTACGGTCTCGGAAGGCGAGATTGATCTCCTCCATGTCGGCTTCAAAGGGACAATGAACTCTCTCTTCATCAAGGATCTCGCCGACAAAAACCGCCGCGGCCTCAAGGGAAGGGCACTGAAAGGGAAGTCCGCCGGGGGAAAGTCCTACGGCCATAGTATCAGGAACCAGGTCGGAGAGGATGGTGAACCGATCCGCGGCGAGCGCGAGATCAATCCTGAAGAGGCCAAGATCGTGCGCAGGATCTTCCAGGATTATGCCAGCGGCCTGTCCCCCAAGAGGATCGCCGAAGCGCTCAACAAGGAGCGCGAGCCTGCCCCGTCCGGCCGCCACTGGGGTGCCTCCACCATTCACGGCAACCGCCAGCGCGGGACCGGCATCCTGAACAATGAGCTCTACATCGGCCGGCAAGTCTGGAACCGGCTGCGCTACGTGAAGGATCCGCAAACGGGCAAGCGCATCTCGCGGCTGAACCCGAAAAGCGAGTGGACGATCACCGACGTTCCGCAGTTGCGGATCGTCGAACAGGATCTCTGGGATGCGGTCCGGGCCCGCCAGGGCGAACTGAAGACCGCGGGCACCAATGTGCCGGTCTGGGACCGGCGCCGCCCCAAGACCATGTTTTCCGGCCTGATGGCCTGCGGCTGCTGCGGCGGCGGCTTTGCCAAGATATCCAAGGACAGCTTCGGCTGTTCCCCGGCACGGAACAAAGGGGCCGCGGTCTGCAGCAACAAGCGCACGATCAAACAGGCCGACCTGGAAGCCCGGGTGCTGGATGCACTGGCGAACCACCTGATGGATCCGGACGCGGTGCAGGTCTTCTGCGAAGAATACACAGCCGAGCGCAACCGGCTGAAGGCGGCAGCCGCCGGGAACCGCAAGGAAAAGGAACAGGCACTGGCCCGCGCAAAACGGGATCATCAGAAGCTGGTGGATGCGATCATCGCGGGCGTGCCCGCGGAGCAGGTCAAAGACCGGATGATCGAGCTCGACACGCGGCGCCAGCAGCTGGAACGGGAGCTGGCGCACACCCCTGCCCCGGACCCGGTGGTGTTTCACCCGTCAATGGCCGAAGCCTACCGGGAGCTGCCCGAGGAACTGCCGGAACTCAACCGGGCGATGGTGGCGGACCTGGCAGCATCGCTGTCGGACGAGGCTGTTGCCGGCCGGGCCGCCGATGA